>JBKHDX010000286.1:0-5068 GCA_046541115.1 Spirulinaceae cyanobacterium
TTATTACCCATTGCCCTGATTTAGTTATCGTTGATGAGGCACATACCTGTAGTAAAGAAACCAAAATGTTTCTTTACAGAGGGAAGTTCCAATTGAGTATTTTACTCATTCAGATTTGAATCATTGCATCCCGATGCTATCCTTCTTTTCTTGACCCAGTTCAACCCCTGAAACGCGATCGCGAGAAGACATGATATCCTTTCCTTGTGACATCCTCTAATGCTTCATGAAACGCCGCAGCATCTTCCTCAGCCTCGCCTTAAGCATCTTATTACTGTTCGGATACTTCACCCGGTTACCGGCTCAATCGCAACCGAAACCCCTCGCAGTGGGGACCGGAGGGGCAGTGGCCAGTGTGGATGAACGAGCGACTAAGATAGGGATTGAGATATTGCGATCTGGGGGTAATGCTGTCGATGCGGCTGTAGCTACGGCGGCGGCTATCGGAGTCACCGATCCCTTTTCTGCTGGGATTGGGGGGGGTGGCTTTATGCTAATTTATCAACCGGACAAAAACATTGTAATCAGTTTGGATGGTCGCGAAGAAGCCCCCGCAGCCACAACTCCCGATTTATTTCGCGACCCGGAAAGTGAGACAGGGGAACTTCTGCCATTTTATCCCGATCGCATTACCAGTGGTTTAGCTGTTGGCGTACCGGGAACACCGTTGAATTGGCAAACTGCCCTAGATCGCTACGGTACAATTTCCTTAGCTGAAGCCTTGCAACCCGCGATCGCCCTGGCGGAAGAAGGCTTTATCGTTGATGAAACCTTTGCTGCCCAAATTCGCCGCAATCAAGATCGTTTTGCCGCTTTTACCAGCACTCAGGCTTTATATTTACCGAATAATCGCGTTCCTGATGTTGGTAGTCGCTTTCGCAACCTCGATCTCGCTCAGACTTATCGTCAGTTAGCCCGAGAGGGAGTAAATGCTTTTTATCGCGGTCAGATTGGGGAGGCGATCGCACAGACGGTACAAAACCCCCCAGTTGTGGCTTCACCACCGTTTACCGTGTGGCCGGGACGCTTAACCCAAGCGGATTTAGACCGATATGCGGTACAGGTGCGATCGCCAGTGGTGAGTGAATATCGCGGCTATCAACTGTATGGTATGGGTTTACCCAGTAGCGGCGGTTTGACTATCGCGCAGACATTGAATTTACTGGCTGAGGGGATGAGCGATCCGGTGCAAGTATGGCATCATTTGATTGAGGCCGAACGATTGGCATTTAGCGATCGCAATGCTTATCTGGGGGATTCGGAATTTGTGGATGTCCCAATTGCAGGCTTACTGAGTGTAGATTATGCCCAGCAACGCCAAAGCCAAATTCCACCCCAAGCCCCCATCAATGAAGCGGAATATCGGGCGACACCGGGGAATCCTTTACTTTATCAAACCGACCCTAGCCCCAGTTTAACGACTGTCGCGACAGTAGGGTTGAATGTTCCTGAAGAAAGCTTATCTACGACTCATTTAACTGTCATTGATGGGGAGGGGATGGTGGTGTCCTATACCCTTACCCTGGAAGCCACGGGAGGGTCGGGGATTGTCGTTCCCGGTTATGGGTTTATTCTCAACAACGAGTTAACAGATTTTACTGCGGAGATACCGCATCCCAATGTTCCCGAACCGGGTAAACGTCCCCGCAGTAGTATGTCTCCGACGATCGCGATCGCCGGTGGTGGAACGGTGTTGGCTTTGGGTTCTCCTGGGGGTTCGACGATTATTACCACGGTATTGGGGATTTTGGTAAATGTTATCGAGCTTCAGATGTCTTTACCGGACGCGATCGCGTTCCCTCGTCTTTCTCAACGCAATGGCGGTTTAACCCTCGTCGAACAAAGTGAGTCGGACGCATCTTTGCATCCCTTTCTAGAAGCTTTAAAAGAGGAATACGGCCATGAGTTTACCACGACCGAGGAAATCGGAGCGGCGACAGCCATTGAACAAGCCCCAGATGGGACGCTGAGGGCTGTGGCTGAACCTTTTCGGCGGGGTGGAGGTAGTGCGATGACGGTGCGGTGAGTTGGAGGTGTATTGATATCGGGATAGTGAACTTATTAAAAGCAACAACAACCTGGGGTTTTGCTTAGAATAACAATAGGTTTCCCTCTTTTTTACGATTCTCAATCTATGGGTTTGGTGCGTTACGGCGGATGGGAATTTGTCCTATTATTTTTGAATTGTAGCCGCCTGACGCACCCTACAAGAGCCGCGATCGCTATCTTAGTTCTAGTAAAGTTAAAGTAGTCGCATATCAACTCTCCCTAATCAAAAAGTCTTGCTTTGAAGAAAGATACAGAAAACTTGAAAATCAATCTGGTAGTATATACGCATCTGCATGGGATATAAGTGGATGTGATGAGCTAATGGATATTTTTGATGAGGTGTCTAGCTATTACAAGGAAGCCAGTAATAAAGGACTTTCTATGCTACTTTGTCTAACTTAGTTTAGACGTAGGTTTATCAATTTCCGTTTCCGTAAATCGAAACTAAATTGTATTGTAAATCCCAATCAAAAATTAAAACATGAAGACTTTGAATACTTTCTATCAATATGTTTTTAAACAATTCACACATCAAGGTTCGTTAGTCACCTTAATTTGGGGATTGGTTGTTTTTGGACTGTTGACTTTTTCTTGGCTTCCTCAACCTTATTCTACGATTACTTGGGTTATTCTTGTGCTTGTCATTTCAACCTATAATTATTGGCGGCCCGATCGCTTGTTGCAGAATGCAGTCCAAGATGGTGATATCCAAAAAGCCAAAGAATATTTAATCAAAGGAGGAAATGTAGATAGTCAAGGTCCTGACGGTTATACTGCCTTACATCATGCTGCTAGAAATGCCCATCGGGAAATTGTAGAATTGTTAATCGCTTATGAAGCAAAAGTTAATCTAACTACAAATTTTGGTACGCAGCCATTACATAGTGCTGTAATGGGAGGAAACCTAGATATTATTAAACTATTAATTGAAAATGGTGCTTTTATTGATGTTAAAGACAGCGAAAAACTCACTCCCCTTAATTGTATTCTTCACTATCCTGCTGCAAAAAACAGAATCGAAGTTGCGAATTTCCTTATTAAAAACAATGCAGATGTTAATACTAAAGACCTAGATGGAATAATGCCTCTTCACAAAGCTATAGTTAAGAGTTATCAAGAGATAGCAATTTTGCTCATTCAAAACGGTGCAGAAATTAACAGCAGAATGAAAAATGGAAAAACACCGCTTACGTTAGCATTAGAAGGCGGTTATGAAAATCTCACTGAGCTTCTTAAAGCTTACGGTGCAGTCGAATAATTTTTCAAGAAGTAGAGCGGGCATTGCCGGAAACTAACATAACATACTGACAAATCCTTTTCTACACCGACCCCGAACGCCTCGACCCCAACAACCCCAACAACCCCGCTAACGCCACCACCACCTACACCTACGACGCAGCAGGCAATCAAACCCAAGTCACTGATGCCAGGGGCAACAGTACTCAATACATCTACGACGAGGCAGTAGGTTGGGTTAGGCGGCTAAAACATAAGCTATGACTGCAATCTGGCTATCCGCCGTAACCCAAAATTTAAGGTGTGTCGCAGCACTACTGGCTGAAGGTAAAAGTAACATGCTTTAGTTTTCAAAAGAGGGTTTGATTAGTAAAGCAATGCTACTTGACCAAAAAGAAATACCACAAGAAACCCTGGATATTTTCAAAAAATGCCGTAAAAAAGTTTGATCGATGTTTGTAAAAAATTGAGTTAGATTAAGTATATTAAATGCCAGTATCATTAAAAGTCCAGGAATACAGAATGCAACTAAAAGCCAACTAGATATCATTAAGCCTCCACTACGTTCTTTGCGATTGTTTTCATACTCAAAGTAAATCCAATCTCCTAAATTTGTATAAAAAGTTTCGCTTTTTATTGTTCTATTGGTATTAAATTCAACAAGTACTAAAGAATACTGAGGATACTTAGGAGTTTCGTAATTAGAGTGGGGTTCATAATCACTACGTTTAAATAATTGACAAGTAGATATATTGTTAAATTTTTGTTTAATAATTGTTTTTAAAATTAGCCCCCAACCTAATATAATCATCAATTCAACGAAGGTTAAGAGCAAGATTATTTGCCAATAGTGTATTGGATTAACAAAAAACATAAATAAAATGCCTTTTTACTACTTCTCTACTGTCTAGAAAGGAATTCAACCATACAATGGGAACCATCGATCCTGCTCAAAGTGTCACGGCACTACAACCGCGATCGCCCTGCTCGAAAAACTTGCTCCGCCGTCAGTTCCAAATGAGGAAACACCGCCGACTCAACCCGCTCCTCCCCCTGAAACAACGCCACCTGATATTCCCCCTGCACCAATGAACACACGGTTAACGTCGGCATTTTGGGTGAGCCAATATATCGCTGCGCTCCCAATGCCTGGTAGTCCACCAGCCAATATTCCGGAATGCCCATCGCTTCATAGTCCCCCAATTTGAGGGTGTAATCATCTCGCCAGTTGGTGCTGACGACCTCCACCACCAGACGAATACTCGACCCCGCGATCGCTGTCGTTGCTCGCTCCCATAAGGGTTCTGTCTCCAACGCTGCCCAGTCTAATACCGTGATGTCTGGGATATAGCCCGCCGTTGGTCGATCCGGCTTGACGACACAGGTAGTCGGAATGACCAAAAATAATGGGTCTCAAGCCTCGCCCTTGTAGGGCGACTTTATCTATCTGATAAACTTAATCCAAGCGGTGAGCCGTATCAAATGTTCGTCCTAGAGTACAAGGTTAACCCCAAACCCCACCAAATAGAAGCGATTGAAGAAGCTATCCGCACAACTCAGTTTGTACGGAATAAAACTCTGCGCTTCTGGATGGATAACCGGGGTGTCGGCAAAACTGAACTCTTTAGATACAACACTCAACTCAGAAGCGAGTTGGAGTTTGTCCAAGACTTGAACTCTCATGCTTGTCAAACGGCAGTTGAACGAACCCTCAGAGCAATTACCCGTTTTTACGATAATTGCCAGAAACAGGTCAAAGGAAAAAAGGGGTATCCACGGTTTC
>JBKHDX010000287.1:0-4988 GCA_046541115.1 Spirulinaceae cyanobacterium
ATAAGGGGATGGGGACAGTCTGACTCAAGGAAGCAGTCAACCCAAAACAAAGGACAAACCCGCAAAAATCTCCCCCTTGCATAATTCAAGGCCTATCCACAAATCGAGATAAAATCAAAGAACTACCCTCTAAGATGAGGGGTGTCTTGCCATATTTTGGGAACTTAGGCTGACTTTTTGCAAATAGACAGATTGTTGTTTTGGAGATACTTATGGAACAAATGGATGGGCAAGAATTTAAGGGGAATATCATTGTTGTCGATGATACTCCAGCAAATTTGCGCTTGTTGGTTGAAATTTTACGCAATAGTGGTTACAAAGTTCGTCCTGTTCCTAATGGTCGTTTAGCGATTCCAGCAATCCATTCAAGTCCACCGGACTTGATTTTATTGGATATTATGATGCCGGAAATGGATGGTTATGAGGTGTGTCGGCGCTTGAAGTCTAGCTCGGAAACCCAGGATATTCCCATAATTTTTATTAGTGCAATTAATGAAGTGATGGATAAGGTGAAGGCTTTTAATGTGGGGGGGGTTGACTATATTACAAAGCCTTTTCAAGTTGAAGAAGTTTTAGTCCGGGTTCAGACTCATTTAGCTGTGCGATCGCTCCAAAAAAATCTCCAGCAAAAAAATGCCGATCTCGCTCAAACTTTAGAACAGTTGCAGTCTACCCAAAATCAACTGATTCACTCGGAAAAAATGGCGGCGTTGGGTCAGTTGGTGGCAGGAGTTGCCCATGAGTTAAATACGCCTTTGGGGGCAATTCGATCTTCTATTGGTAATATTACTGATTTCCTCGAAAAGAATTTAGAGCAATTACCACAGTTTTTTAAAAATTTATCGACTTCTGAATATGATTACTTTTTAACTTTGATTCAGCGAGCATTACAAGACCAAGACCCTATTTCGACTAGAGAAGAAAGAAAAATTCGTCGTCAAATTCGCCGGGAAATCGAAGCGGTCGAAATTGAACAAGCGGATACTTTGGCGGATATGTTAGTGGGTTTGGGAGTCTATGAAGATGTCGAAGTGTTTTTGCCTTTTTTGAAATTAAAAGAAGGCGAAGATATTTTAAATACGGCTTATCAATTAGCGAGTTTGTATCGGAGTGCTAAAAATATTGGTACGGCGACAGATCGGGCGGCTAAGGTGGTTTTTGCTTTGAGAACTTATGCTCGTTATGACTCCCAAAGTCAAAAAGTTGAAGCGAATCTCATTGAGGGAATTGAAACAGTTTTGACGCTATATTACAACCAAATTAAACAAGGAGTCGAGGCGATTAAGCATTATGAATTTGTTCCAAAAATTTGGTGTTATCCGGATGAATTAAATCAAGTTTGGACAAATTTAATTCAAAATGCTTTACAAGCTATGGATTATCAAGGAACATTAACTGTTGAAGTTAAAGTTCAAGATAATGACAAAATTGCTGTTATCATTGCGGATAATGGTAAGGGGATTCCCCCCGAAATTCAAGACCGCATTTTCAATCCCTTTTTTACAACTAAACCTGCTGGAGAAGGTAGTGGTTTGGGCTTAGATATTGTCCAGAAAATTATTGATAAACACGAAGGAGAAATTTCGTTTGCCAGTCAACCGGGAGAAACTATATTTACGGTTTTGCTGCCTATTTGATAGCATTATGGGATTATTGGTCGCTGGTTGTGGGTTATTCGGGACAAGTTGAGCGACAAAACCCGTGTAGGGGTGAGTCTCCTCACCCAATCTACACAAAAGTGGAGTTAACGTCAGTTCGGGACAAGCTGAAGCTGAAAGTCTGATGTAATCGCCAAATTTGGCATCAAATAACGATATGTTGTCCCCTGAAGTTGCTCTAACCCGACAGTTCAATAACTCACTCTCAGCCCCCCACTGGGCGGCGTAATCCCCCCAGTGGGGTGGCTAGTACCCCTAATACATCCCCAATACACCTACAATACAGACAAGCTAATTTCAAACCACAAACCCCCACTTCTTAACCCGAACTCCCGGGGAGTTAGGATTTGATGTCGTTGGTGAACTAGCGCGGGGATGAGCGATCGCGCCTTGAAACCAAAAGTTACAATAAAAAAACCACCCTTGGGATTGGTGCGGCAATTCTTCAGTATTTTTACGGATATTACCGCCGGATTCAAGAGTATAACATTAGCAAACCCCTAAATGCTCTTTTCCCTTTGACTTCACCTGCTTTAATGCCATGCTCAAGCCTGCTATACTCTGTGTTGATGATGAAGTGGTTATTTTAGATAGTCTAAAACGACTACTGCGGAAAGCCATTGGTAAGGGATATTTGATCGAAGTGGCAGAAAATGGTCAAGAAGCCCTAGAGTTAACCCATGAGTTGATGGCAGAGGGTTACGAAATTCAGGTGACGATCGCAGACTACATTATGCCGAAAATTAAAGGAGATGAACTGCTGCGACGCATTCACGAGATTTCTCCGAAAACCATGAAAATCATGCTGACGGGGCAGGCAGATATTGATGCAGTGGGGAATGCGATTAAATATGCAAATTTATACCGCTACATTGCGAAACCCTGGCAAAATGACGATTTAGGCTTAACGGTTAAAGAGGCGATTAACAGCTATTTACAAACGCAAAAACTGGCCGCACAAACCCGGCAGTTACAGCAGATGAATGAGAAATTAATCGCTTTGAACCAAGAGCAAGCCGCTTTAATTTCTCAATTAAACGAAAATAAAAGTCGCTTACAACAACTCCTTGATGGGATTCCCGTTGGTATTTTAGTCGTCGATCGCGCCGGAGAACCCAGTTTTATTAACTCGCGGGCTAAGATGTTGTTGGGTCAGGGGTTAGGTAAAGCCGGAGAAATACAAGATTGGCGATCGCACTACGGCATTTATCAAGCCCAAAGCGATTGCTTCTATCCCACTCCCAAAGACCCCATTACCCAAGCCTTACAGGGGCATTCTACCACCGTTGACGATATGGAAATTCGATCCCGCGATCGCGTCATTCCCTTGGAAGTGTGGGGAACGCCGATTTATAATGCTCAAGGAGAAGTGCAATCGGCGATCGCGGCGTTTCAGGATATTACCGATCGTAAACTTGCCGAAAACAACTTGCGGGATGCCGAACAAAAATATCGCGGCATTTTTGAAAACGCCTTTGAAGGCATTTTCCAAACCACCCCTGACGGTCACTATATCAGCGCGAATCAAGCCTTAGCTGCCATTTACGGCTATAATTCCCCTACTGAACTCTTACAAGAAAGAAATGACCTCAACTCGCAACTGTACGTCGATCCTCAGCGTCGTCAAGAATTTTTAAAGGCGATCGCCCAATCGGGTTCTTTGTCCAACTTTGAGTCGTTGGTATATCGCCAAGATGGTAGTCAAGTGTGGATTTCGGAAAATGCCCATGCCATTCGCGATCGCGACGGCGAAATTTTATATTACCAAGGTTTTATTGAAGATATTAGCGATCGTAAACTGGCCGAAGCCGAACGGGAACGCTTTACCACCGAACTGCGCGAACTCAACCACGCTCTGGGTCGCTTTGTGCCGCAAGAATTCTTACAATTTCTCAATCGCGACAGCATTATCGACGTACAGCTAGGGGATCAAGTGCAACGGGAAGTTTCGGTATTATTCGCCGATATTCGCAACTTTACCGCTCTTTCCGAACAAATGACCCCCGCCCAAAACTTTGAATTTATCAACACCTATCTCTCCCACATGGAACCCGCGATCGTGGGAAATCAGGGCTTTATTGACAAATACATCGGCGATGCCATTATGGCCTTATTCGGTCAAGGAGCCGATGATGCGGTGAAAGCGGGAATTGCCATGCTGCGTCAACTCGCATTGTACAACGAAACCCTGAGCCAACAAAATCGCCCCCCCGTGGAGATCGGCATTGGCATTAATACCGGAGAATTAATGCTCGGAACGGTGGGTAGCGAGTCGCGGATGGACAGTACCGCCATTGGGGATGTGGTTAACCTCGCTTCTCGACTGGAAAACCTCAATAAAGTTTACAACGCTCCCCTGCTGATTAGCCAACACACTTTTGCTCGTCTTGATAATCCCAATGATTATTGTATTCGTTTGATCGACCGGGTAAGAGTTAAAGGCAAAATTGAGATGGTGTCTATGTTTGAAGTTTTTGACGGCGATCCTTCCCCATTAAGAGAGGGTAAACTCGCGACTAAAACTTTATTTGAACAAGCCTTGCTGATGTATTCCCTCAAATCTTTGGGGTCAGCTTATAATTTATTTCAGCAATGTTTGAGACTCAATCCGGGCGATCGCGTGGTTCAAATTTACCTCGAACGCTGCCGCATCAGCCAGTTTTAAGACAATAAACTCGCCAAAACAGCCCCACTTGCTAAACTCAATACGATCCCCACCGTTAAACGCTGAAACGACTGCGATCGCGTCCACCCTGCAACTTGAAGCTGCGTTGCAATCCACCCCAAACTCAACACCGCGATCGTGCCATACAGCCAAATCAAAAACAAACCAATTCCCCAAGTTTGCGCCTTATTCAACCAAGGCGGTTTGCCAAACTCCGGGGCATTTTCAAACCATACCCTTGCCCCCACTTCTCCCCAAATTAGCAGTAACACCCACAGCGTCGCCATAAATATGCCATCAGTACCACTCCAACTCAGATAAGCCAATACCAATAGGGTTCCCAACCACACCCACGGCGGTACACCATAAACCGCCATGAGTCCCCCCGCGATCGCCCAAAGCAATGCACAACTTACAATGTACGGTTTAAGATTTGCAATTACCAATTACCAATTACCAATTGTGACAAGTTCAGCGCGAACTCCTCATATCCAGAGAGTTCTAAATTTGTGTAGGGGTGAGGTTTCCTCATCCAGCCGGAGTCAAGGTGTACAGAAATCGCTGAAAGCCTCATTCTTACTTACATTAGGTGACTCACTTGCGGCCTCCGTGCGCCCTTACGCAGGGGGTCTGGGGGCAACGCGCAAGCCCAAGCGTGGCAGTGC
>JBKHDX010000288.1:0-4954 GCA_046541115.1 Spirulinaceae cyanobacterium
CTTTAGACTTCTTCGTAAGTCGAACGTATGGAAACTATCGATCAATTCGATTTGAATTTATAAAGTCGTAAAGCTTTAGACTTCTTCGTGAATCGAATTTGTAAAATCAAAACCCCGGTTTTTTCAAAAAACCGGGGTTTTAAACTTACTTCAAAACTCGCTAAAATTCAATCAATTGGTTTTGGTTAATTCCCATGACTCAAACGCCACAGCAATCTCTCTCGTTAAGCGAATTTATTTCCCAACCTGAAACTAAACCCGCCTCAGAATATATTGACGGGAAAATATATCAAAAACCTATGTCAGGAGGACAACACAGTTTAATCCAGGGTGAGTTGTGCGGAGTTATTAATAAAGTAGCAGAACCGCAAAAGAAAGCTTGTGCTTTCTTGGAGTTGCAATGTACTTTTGGGGGATATTCGATTGTTCCAGATATCGCTGTTTTTCGCTGGTCGAGAATCCCGAAAACGGAGACAGGCGAAATTGAAAACTATTTTGGAATTGCCCCAGATTGGCTAATAGAAGTTGTCTCATCTGGTCACAGTATGACGCTATTACTTCAGAAATTAATTCATTGTTCGCAACAAGGAACAAGCCTTGGTTGGTTAATTAATGTAGAAGAAGAAACGATTTTTGTGATGAGAGAAGAACAACGGCTAAATGTGTTTCAAGGAGAGGAAAGATTACCCGTATTAGAAGGACTAGATTTAGAGTTAACAGTACAAGAGATTTTGAGTTGGTTAACTTTTAAGTAGATTAGAACCCCGGCTTCTCCAAGAAGCCGGGGTTCTGGAATCCCTCGCTTTGGTTGCCAAGAACCGCTAAGATCGAGAATGCTCAAATTCTGACCTAGGAAAATGCCCCCTGTTGTTACCCTGCGAACTGTTGATAAAACTGCCGAACTGATAATCCGTCCTCACGCTGACCTCTCGCTGCAAGGGCGTTTGCGGGTTCCGGGGGATAAGTCTATTTCCCATCGGGCTTTGATGTTGGGGGCGATCGCGTCTGGAGAAACAACCATCGAGGGATTATTATTAGGAGAAGACCCCCGCAGTACCGCCGCTTGTTTTCGGGCCATGGGGGCAGAAATCTCCGAACTCAACACCGAAAAAGTAACGGTAAAAGGGATTGGTTTGGGACAACTGCAAGAACCCCAAGACATCCTCAACGCGGGGAACTCTGGGACAACCCTACGGTTAATGTTGGGCTTACTTGCATCCCATCCAGGGCGATTTTTCAGCGTCACCGGGGACAACTCCTTGCGATCGCGCCCTATGTCTCGCGTTATCATTCCTTTATCCCAAATGGGGGCAAAAATCTGGGGACGCAAAGAAAACACCCTAGCCCCCCTAGCTATTGCAGGACAACAACTCCAAGGCATTCACTACCATTCCCCCATCGCTTCAGCCCAGGTTAAATCCTGTATATTATTAGCCGGACTTTCAGCCGTTGGGGAAACCACCGTGACCGAACCTGCCCTTTCTCGCGACCACAGCGAACGAATGTTGCGGGCATTTGGCGCGAAAATCCAGGTAGACCCTGCCACCCACAGCGTTACCGTTTCGGGTCAGGAAGCCCCCTTAAAAGGACAGTCCGTGATTGTTCCGGGGGATATTAGTTCGGCGGCCTTTTGGTTGGTAGCTGCGGCCATTGTTCCGGGGTCAGATTTAATTATCGAAAACGTAGGAGTGAACCCAACGCGAACCGGGGTACTCGAAGCCCTGGAGATGATGGGGGCCGATATTACCCTGGAAAATCAACGGGAAGTCACCGGAGAACCCGTCGCCGATTTACACGTTCGTCACAGCCAACTACAAGCCTGTACTATAGCCGGAGATGTGATTCCCCGACTGATCGACGAAATCCCGATTTTAGCTGTGGCTGCGGTATTTGCGAAGGGAACGACTATTATTAAAGATGCGGCAGAATTGCGAGTCAAAGAAAGCGATCGCCTCACGGCCATGGCTTGCGAACTCAACCGCATGGGGGCAAGAGTGACCGAACTCCCCGACGGCCTCGAAATTGTCGGCGGTACGCCCCTACAAGGTACAGCCGTCAGCAGTTATACGGATCATCGTATCGCAATGAGTCTCGCGATCGCAGCCCTCAACGCCCCCGGTATGACGGCCATTGGAGGGGCAGAAGCGGCCGCGATTTCTTATCCTGATTTTGTCGAAAGTTTGCAATACCTTTGTGACCAAAAATAACTGGGTCACAAGCATCTTAAATGAGGCTTTAGTAGTGGCGTGACACAGCTAAAATGAGGCTTTAATGTAGGCCCTTGTAGAACGAAGTGAAACCCAACAAAGCGTAAGCTTGGACGGGGAAACCCCGCCCCTACTAGAAACATGAAATGTTGTTGGGTTTCGTAACCTCAACCCAACCTACTAACCCACCATTTAAAGTGTGTCGTGCCACTATAAACTTTTAGCCCACTGCATAGTCACTCATTTCTCGCATAATAGGAGGATGGAAACCCAGCACAATATCTTGTTTTGGTACACCCAAATCAACTAAATCAGCCGCAATATCATGCTCAGTTGAATTGCAAAAAATCCAGATTTTCTCATTGCGAATATCAAGATGTATTGTGCAATGATGTATCCAGCGCTTATCTTCCCAGCCTAGATGGACAATTTGATAATGATTACGCTGCGTATCGAAAATAGTCTCAACCTCAATTTCACCATAAGCTGGCTTGTTTTCGGCATACTTCATCAACAATTGTTGCACAATTTGCTGATAGTGCGTTAATTTATCTTCTAATTTTTCCATAGCGAAATTTGCTCCAGTTCGATGTTGTAAACAATGATTTTTACAGACCTTAATGGGTAGAGGATCGTGAGTAATATTCCACCCATCCTTCACAAGAGCATTCTTAACAACTTGATGAAAACGATCCTTAGCCACAACAGACGATCCGAATCTAGAATTAAGATATATTATACAATCATACAAAGAAGTAGCGCTATAATCGCAAAAATTGGGAGTAAATCCGATTGTAACTGCCGGTAAAAAGACCAACTTTAAAAGGCAAGATTGGGGAACGCATCCTAAATATGTAGAAGCGGTTAAAACTGTATTTAATGTCGAAATCGACCGCAGTTTTTGTTAAAATAATTACTTGTTTTTTAATGCGAAAGCTGAGTATAAACTTCCTTATCAAAACGGCTTAAAAGCTTCTTAAAATTATCCAAAAATTTTTATTAATCCTGCCTACGGACGAGATATAGAACAGGGAACTTGTACTAAAGATTGATTAAGAAATTGTCTCAATTTGGTCAATCTCGACAATTAACTCAACCTGTATCGTCAATTTAACTCTAAAGATGGATGACAAGCTGACTCAAAGGAAATGATACAGTTAAAACGTTGTAATACTCGCGTTCAGATCGGATGTCAGCTACTATCAATCATTCTTTACACAACGCTTTTCTGTCTTTAGACCACGACCAACTCGCCAAAGTTTTGACCACCACCGAAAATTTATTGATCGTTCAAGACTTAGACGGGGTTTGTATGGGATTAGTCAAAGACCCCTTAACCCGCGCGATCAATCCCGATTACGTTAAAGCCACGCAAGCCTTTGATAACCACTTTTTTGTATTAACCAACGGCGAACATATTGGCAAACGGGGGGTTAATAGTATTATCGAACGGGCCTTTGGCGATCGCGCCACCGTCCAAAAAAATAACAACTATCTCCCCGGTTTAGCCGCAGGGGGCGTACAATGGCAAAATCGCGCCGGAGAAGTCTCTCATCCCGGCGTAAGCGAAGCGGAACTCAATTTCCTAGAAGCTATCCCCGACCGCTTTAGATCGGCGTTTAGGAACTTTTTTAGCAAGCATGAAGGCATACTTGATGCAGAAACCCTCAATCATTGCATCGAGTCTTCAGTTTTAGATAATATTGCCTCCCCTACGGCCAACCTCAACACCTTTTACGAGGTTTTATCACCGCAGCATATCGGCACTTATCGCAACTTACAACTGAATATTCAAGCCTTAACTACAGAATTATTACATGATGCCGAACGTCAAGGTTTAAAAGGCTCATTTTTTGTGCATTATGCCCCCAACTTAGGTAGAAATGCCAATGGCAATGAAGTTCTACTGCCTGCCAGTGATGGCGATTCGGGAACAACTGATTTTCAGTTTATGTTGCGCGGGGCGATTAAAGAAGCGGGGGTTTTAGCTTTACTCAATCGCTATTATCATCACCGTACCGGAAACTATCCCCTCGGAGAAGACTTCAGCGTCCGTCAAGCGCCGAAATCTCACGCAGAATTACTAGAATTGGTTAAAAACAACTTCGATCCGGCGCAAATGCCCTTAATCGTCGGTGTAGGGGATACCGTCACCAGTTATGTAGACGATCAAGACAACAAGTTAGAAATTCGTCGGGGAGGAAGCGATCGCAACTTCCTCCATCTCACCCAAGAAATCGGCAAAATTACCAATACCGGTAACATTGTCGTTTACATCGATAGCAGTGGCGGCGAAGTCAAAAACCGCAAACCCCTCAAACTCAGCGACGGCAACCCGCCCACCGTCCTCGAAGGGCCGGGCGATTCTCGCGATACCAGGGATCCGTTATTGCTGAATGTGGCTTTCCCCGGCGGCTATGAACAATATACGGAATTTTTTATCGCGATCGCGTCTCAGAAAGAGGCAGTGGGTAGTGGGCAGTAGGCAGTAGTTTTTGGGTAGTCGGCAGTCGGCAATCGGGGGGAGTGGGGATGCAAGCCCCTCCAAAGGAGTCAGAAATTTCTTGCTACAGGGCAGACTCTATAAAAAGGCTCAAAGCTGGACTAGATAGGTGTTACAGCCCGAAAAAGTAAAATTAACGTTTCAAAGAGAGTTATTGAGGCGGTAGGCAGTGGGCAGTGGGCAATAAGCGTGTAGGGGCGGGGTTTCCCCGCCCAACAACCAATAACCAACAACCAATAACCAA
>JBKHDX010000289.1:0-4953 GCA_046541115.1 Spirulinaceae cyanobacterium
GGACGGTCTTCTGGGGCTATCTGCATTTTTGACATTAACGCCGCAGCGACGGGGTTGGGTTGTCGCAGAAAGGCTCGCCAATTGAGTCGGTTCAGTTGAATTGTAGCAAAATTAAATTCTAATACTTTGCGGTCTGGGAAATTAATTTCATAGGAGTCAAGTTCCGGACGTTGAGGTGTGTCGAAGGAAAATAAAGCAATGGGGTAAATGGGTAGGGTGTATTTTTGATGCAATCGAGCAAAATAGTTAAACATCCGTCGATTAAATTGAGACTGAGGAGAAGCTTGGTTTTCAATGTGGATGAGAAAAAAGGTGTCTTGGTTTTGAAAGCGGACTTGCGCGAGTAAATCGATTTTACGTTTTTCTCCTGTGGTGACATCGCTGAATACTTCTTCGGGGAAAAAGGTAAGTTCGTCTTGTTCGACGTATTCGAGAATTTCAGGAAAAAATAGTTCGATAAATTCCCAAAAGAAAGTGGAGATTAGTTCTTTGAATAGGCGGTCGTGGTCAATGTTTTGAGCGTTCATATCGGGGCGTGAGTGGTTATAATTAGTTTACTATTTTCTCTTCATTGCTGATTCTGAGCTAAAACTTTGTTGTTCGGAGGCGTTGAAGTTTTTAGACGCGATCGCGTTTTAATTATCGATCGATACAATCCCATAAATAATGATTTATTCGAGAAAGAGAATCATTTTCATTTGTTTGAAAACTTAACAAACGGATTTTTATTCCGGTAGTGAATTTTACAAAATAAGCCTTCTGCATCCGTCAAGATAGCGGCAAAATTATTCTGAACTGAAATACAGAACAATTCGCTTCAGTTTGGCTAATTTGTTGTCAAGTTAAGTTATCAAAAATTTAATCAAAATTAACTTGACAAAATGTTAAATAATTGCCTCAAAACTCATCAGGCAAAAGGATTAAAATCATGCCAGAAACCCTCTTTAAAATTGACCTGACGAAACCCATGTCAGAGCAAGAACTCGTCGGTCATAATCGTTGGCATCCTGACATTCCCGCCGTGGTTTCCGTCAATCCGGGGGATGTTTTTCGCATCGAATGTAAAGACTGGACAGACGGCCAAATCAAAGATAACGACGACCCTAGCGACATTCGCGACGTTAAACTGCCAGTCGTTCATGTCCTCAGCGGCCCCATCCATGTCAACGGCGCACAACCGGGAGATATTCTCGTGGTTGATATCCTCGACATCGGCCCGTTACCCGGAGATGAGTGGGGATTTACAGGCATTTTTGACCGCAATAACGGCGGCGGCTTCCTCACCGACCATTTTCCCGATGCGGCCAAAGCAATCTGGGATATCCAGGGCATTTACACCAGTTCTCGTCATATTCCGGGGGTACGCTTTGCCGGAATTAGTCACCCCGGACTGATTGGCTGTGCGCCGTCTCACGAACTGCTGCAAACTTGGAATAAACGAGAACGGGCTTTAGTTGAAAAAGGCGGGCCCCCCTGGAAACCGAATATTCCCCCCTTGGCCGCCCTTCCCAACCCGGAATACGCCGTTCTGGGGTCGCTCACAGGCTCAGAATTTGACCGCGTAGCCGCCGAGGCCGCCCGAACCGTTCCCCCTAGAGAACACGGCGGTAACTGCGATATCAAGAACCTCTCGAAAGGGTCGCGGATTTACTTTCCGGTGTATATAGATGGGGCAAATTTGTCCATGGGAGACATTCACTTTTCCCAAGGAGACGGCGAAATTTCCTTTTGCGGGGCGATTGAGATGGCGGGATATCTCGACCTTCACGTTGACATTATCAAGGGCGGCGTGGAGAAATACAGCATGGTTAACCCCATTTTCAAACCCGGCCCCGTTGAACCCCATTACTCAGAATATTTGATTTTTGAAGGCATTTCCGTCGATGAATTTAGCGGCGAACAGTATTATCTCGACGCACACGTTGCTTATCGGCGGGCTTGTTTGAATGCCATTGAATATCTCAAGAATTTTGGCTTTACCGGGGAACAAGCTTATTTATTGCTCAGTTGTGCGCCGGTTGAGGGTCGGGTAAGTGGTATTGTCGATATTCCTAATGCTTGCTGTACTTTAGCCTTACCGACAGCGATTTTTGACCAAAATATTTTGCCAACCTAGAGGAAAAAATTATGCCGTTGTATGAGTATCGTTGCGAGAGTTGCGGTGATTTTGAAGCGTGGCGCAGAATGGCGGAGTTAGATAATCCGATGGGTTGTCCTGAATGTGGCGCGATCGCGCAGCGTATTTTTTCCCCGCCGAGTGTTAATCTAAACTCTGGGAGCGTCCGTATCTCCAAGGGCGAACCCCGCTTAGTGGAATCTCAAAAAGAACCCACCACCCCCCGTTATCAAGCTGCCAATTCCGGGCGACCTTGGATGATTTCTCACGCCCCACCCCGCTACTAATTTTCAATTGAGAACCCCGGTTTCCTACCAGCTTACACAGTCAACTTGAAATTTTAAAACAGAAACCGGGGTTCTAGAACTTAACTTCAAAACCCCGGTTTCCTATCTGCTCGCTTTCTTGGCAAAATCAATGGGCTGCAAGCAATTTAATATTCCGGCACAGAAGAATCCACTTCGCGGCTCCAAGCCGTAATACCGCCGACCACATTCGTTCCCTCAATGCCATGCTCTTTGAGGATATTCAGCGCTTTCGCCGAACGTCCCCCCATCTTACAATGAGCAATGACGCGATGGCCATTGGCTAACTCTTTAACCTTCTCGACTCCTTTTCCTTCTTCGATATCCGGTAAAGGCACTAAAACCGACCCCGGAATGCGGGCAATTTCGTACTCATTCGGATTGCGGACATCGACCAAAACATAGTCATCTGCACCGCTATCGAGTAATTCTTTTAACTCTTGTACGCTCATTTCAGACATAGCTTTGCGTTGTTTCTCCTCCTCGGCTTTAGCTTGGGGAATCCCACAAAATTGTTCGTAATCAATCAGTTTTTCAATCACGGGACGTTCGGGATTTGGTCGCAGTCGTAACTCGCGGAACTTCATGTTCAGGGCATCGTACAACAGCAAACGCCCGCTAAGGGTGTCCCCGGTTCCCAGAATAATTTTAATGGTTTCGGTGGCTTGAATACAGCCAATAATGCCCGGAAGCACCCCTAAAACGCCGCCTTCAGCACAAGAAGGCACCATTCCCGGCGGTGGGGGTTCGGGATATAAATCGCGGTAATTCGGCCCGTCTTCGTAGTTGAAAACGGTGGCTTGCCCTTCAAAACGGAAAATCGAACCGTACACATTTGGCTTACCCAACATCACGCAAGCATCGTTGGTGAGGTAGCGGGTGGGGAAGTTATCGGTTCCGTCTACCACCACATCGTAAGGCTTGAGGATGTCGAGGGCATTCTCTGAACTCAGACGAGTTTCGTACAAATCAACCTGACAAGTGGGGTTAATTTCGAGAATGCGTTTTTGGGCTGATTCAATCTTGGGTTTACCTACCCAGGATGTGCCGTGGATGACTTGGCGTTGTAGGTTGGAACTGTCTACTACGTCAAAGTCTACAATGCCAATGCGGCCAATTCCGGCGGCGGCAAGATAGAGTAAAAGGGGCGAACCTAAGCCACCCGTCCCAATACAAAGGACGCTGGCAGATTTTAGGCGTTTTTGTCCATCCAAGCCCACTTCTGGCAGAATAATATGGCGGGAATAACGCTCGTATTCTTCCTTATTGAGTTGGATTTCCTCCAAATTAGGATTTAGCATAGTGATTTTTCAGGGGATGCTGTTCTTTACCCTTGGGTCAAGAGAAATATTGTAACGTCATTCCCTCTGCTTTTCTTATACAAGGTTGGTATTCGTAACGGTTTGTTAAGTTACGCGCCACCGCAACCGCCACAACCGCCACAACCACCGCCACCACAACTGCTACTGCTACAACTGCTACCGCCACTGCTTGCACAACTAAATCCGCCACTACTACTACTACTACTACTAATGCTAGAAAATGTTGTAGTGAGAAAGTCAATCCATTCTATGTTGCTAATGACATCGTAATTAGTACCGAGGAGTGCTGAACTACCATAAAGGGCAAGGGCAAGTTCGGGTAAGTTATCTTTAAGGTCGGGTTCAAAGGTAATTTTGGTTTTAATATTTTCAAAGGCTTGTTGTAGTTGTTCGAGATATTGACGACCGCGATAACTTAATCTTGGCGGTTTGCAGACATAATTGAGGATGATGGGAGCTATAATTCCCATAATGAGTAAAAAGCCGACGTTTGTATAACCGCGAGCAAGGGCAACAAATAATTTGTGCAGTCCTAAACCGACGATGAGAAAGATGCCAAGATTACGCATTCGATTGATGTTGCGATAGTCATTAAATAAAAGTTGGCGTTCTTTTAATAAGTCTTTGTAAGGACGACAAGCGATTTCTAAACCTTTTTGATAAGAGGATTGGAATAAGTCGCGAGGTTTGCGAGGTGAGGTAAACCAGCTATAAACTTCTTTTTCAAGGGGCGAAAATGCGGCTAATTCTTGATTGTTGGGTTGTTTGTCGGTTCGGGCAATTTTTGCGTCGGATTTGCCGAATTTAGCAGATTGATATTCTAAATAATCTTGTTGAATCAGGTTAAATAAGACGACTTTTTGAACTTCGGTTTCTTCTCCCCGGAGATAGGCGATTTCGTAGGTGTCGGGGTGTTGGGGGATGGGAAGGGGGGGTAAATCTGCGGTAGAGTCGCGATCGCGCAGACTTTTCCGACATAATATTATCGTGAGGATAATTACGATTCCGTAGAATAGCAGAAATAAGGGCCCGTACATGGTTGCGATAAAGTTGCCCCAGAAGTCATCTAGAATAATAGCCACCAAAAAGGCCATAATGCCATAGAGGGCAAGTTGGGGCTTATTATTAATGATGTTATCCATCGTTATTTTCTTTTTATAGGCTTCGGTTTAACTACGCGATCGCGTCGGCTGATTCCAGAAATATTAGT
>JBKHDX010000290.1:0-4943 GCA_046541115.1 Spirulinaceae cyanobacterium
AAATAGGCTCAAACGCCTATAAAACGCCCTTAGAGCTAGGGATTTGCGACGCACGACGGGGATCGACCTCCACCGCCATGCGGGTGGCTCTGGCGAAAGCTTTGAAGGTTGCTTCGATGATATGGTGGGAGTTGATACCGTCGAGTTGGCGAATATGGAGGGTCATCTGGGAGTGATTCACCAACGCGACAAAAAACTCGCGGACTAACTGGGTGTCGTAATTGCCAACGCGCTGAGTGGGAATCTCTAAGCCGTAGCTGAGATGAGGTCGTCCTGAAAAATCGAGGGTGACTTGAACCAAGGCTTCGTCTAGGGGGGCTAGAAAGTGGCCAAAACGATGAATCCCCTTGCGATCGCCCAACGCTTTTGCGATAGCTTGACCTAAAGTAATCCCCACATCTTCATTGGTGTGATGGTCGTCGATTTCAATATCTCCTGTTGCTTGAATATCGAGGTCAAGCAGCCCGTGGGAGGCGATTTGATGAATCATGTGGTCGAGAAAGGGAATCCCGGTTTGAGCATTACATTTGCCCGTCCCATCGAGATTTACTGTCACCTGGACATCGGTTTCTCCCGTTGTCCGATGCACCGACGCGGTACGATTGAGTTGGGTTTGTATGGGGCGATCGCTAATTTGCATTTTTGGTTATTGGTTATTGGTTGTTTGTTATTGGTTGTTTGTTATTTGTTATTTGTCACCATCCAATTCCCGACCACTCCTCAGTGGGTAATTGATGATTTGCTGGGAGCATAACAGTTGTTATGTCGTCCATAACAACTGTTATGGAGTGATGTTTTCCCAACCCTTCAAAAATGGATAACACTCACGCGAAACTAAAATTGACTTTTTGGGCTGAAATGGCTTTGCATTATGACTTTGAGCCGCTTCTTGACTGTTCATCCTCATGACCTTGCTTTCTGAGTGTCTGAGTAGAGGAAAACCGATTCAGTCAAAGCCAACAACAAATAACCCGTCAATTATCGGGAAAATGTAACCGTCAAAAAACTGATAACTGTTGACTGATGACTGTTAACTGAAATCACATTCCCATGATCTCGTAACCCGCATCCACATACAACACCTGCCCGGTAATGCCGCTTGCGAGGGGACTACACAGGAAAGCCGCCGTATTGCCCACTTCTTCTTGGGTGACGGTGCGACGGAGAGGGGCAGTTTCTTCTACATGGCGGATCATATCTAAAATACCGCCAACCGCCGAAGAAGCAAGGGTGCGAATCGGCCCGGCAGAGATAGCATTAACCCGGACTCCTTGGGGGCCTAATTCCGCAGCTAAGTAGCGGACGCTCATTTCTAAAGCTGCTTTGGCCACGCCCATTACATTGTAATTGGGAATCACTTTCACGCCGCCTAAGTAGGTTAAAGTGACGATCGCGCCCCCTTCATTCATTAACGGTTTTGCGCCTTGGGCCAAGCGGGTGAGGGAGTAACTGCTAATATCTAAAGCTGTTTTAAAGCCTTCGCGGGATGTGTTGCTAAATTCCCCGGTTAAATCGTCTTTATTGGCAAAAGCCAGACAATGTACCAAAATATCAAACTTACCCCATTTTGATGCGATCGCGTCGAAAACCGCATCCACTTGGGCATCATCTTGGACATTGCAAGGCTCAAATAAGCTAGGATTAAGGGGTTCAACTAAGCTCCCGACTTTTTTCTCAAAACGTCCTTTTTCGTCGGGTAAATAAGTCACTCCCAATTCTGCCCCTGCTTGATGAAGTTGTTGAGCAATTCCCCAAGCAATGGAACGATTGTTAGCAATTCCTGTGACTAAAGCTTTCTTTCCGGTCAAATTCAGCATAATTTAGTTAAAAATAGGTCGGTCGCCCTCGCTCGATTTGAGTCAAATTGGGCGTTTGCGTTCTGCCTCAAGGATTGTATCACCCGGAAGGAAAGTTGTAGGCGATCGCCCTAAGAGAAGGCAATTTGGCCGCGCAATAACCCACCAAGCCGATCGTCCAAAAGCAAGTCATACATGGAAAGGATTTGTCATGGTATATTTAAATATTTATAGATAAAAGTCTTTACAGTAATTACAATTTTTTAAATTTTAGTTAAAAATTGGGTAAACCTTCTGCGCCCAACCCAGAACATTTATTTTGTTTTGACTACCGAGCAAGCTTACAATGTTGTGCCAATGGAACTGTCTGTCGCCCAAGATCAACCCCTTGCCTCTGTCTTTCGCCAAATTGGTGGAGGTGCATTCCCGCCCGTCGTTGAAAGCTGCGAGCGCGGTAAAACCATCTTCTTTCCGGGTGACCCCGCAGAGCGCGTTTATTTTCTGCTCAAAGGGGCGGTAAAACTCTCTCGCGTTTACGAAGCCGGAGAAGAAATTACTGTTGCCTTACTGCGGGAAAATAGCGTGTTTGGGGTGCTGTCTTTTATTACCGGACAACATTCGGATCGGTTTTATCATGCAGTCGCCTTTACCCCGGTAGAATTGTTATCGGCTCCCATCGATCAGGTTGAAAAATCCTTACGGGAAAACCCCGAACTTTCCATGTTGATGTTGCGGGGTTTGTCGTCGCGAATTTTGCAAACGGAAATGATGATCGAAACTCTCGCTCATCGGGATATGGGGTCAAGATTAGTAAGTTTTCTGTTAATTTTGTGTCGCGATTTTGGCATTCCCACCCCCGACGGCATTCGCATTGACCTCAAATTATCCCACCAAGCGATCGCAGAAGCCATAGGCTCAACCCGCGTTACTGTGACGCGATTATTGGGAGATTTGCGCCAAGAAGAAATGATTTCCATTCAAAAGAAAAAAATCACTGTTCATAATCCTGTAGCCCTCAGCCAACAATTTACTTAAAAATGATGAAATTAAGGGAAAAACCAATAACCAATAATCAATAACCAACAACAAACAACCAATAACAGATAAGCTATCAGCAGCGAACGGCTCTTGTGGAAGTGAGGACAAAAAGAAATGGTAACAAGCGCTGCTGTTCTACTTGCAGCGATATTATTACTCGGTGGGATTATTGCCGTTTTAGGCGATCGCCTAGGGACTAAAGTCGGAAAAGCCCGTCTGCGAATTTTTGGGTTGCGGCCTCGTCAAACAGCAACGGTTGTTACTGTGATTACTGGGACGCTGATTTCGGCTTCGACTTTGGGGATTTTGTTTGCCTTTAGTAAACCCTTACGACAAGGGGTGTTTGAGATTGACGAAATTCTCGCACAAAAACGCATTGCCGAAGGGGAATTAGGCAGTGTAACCGCAGAACGCGATCGCGTCGCGCAAGAATTAAGTCGCGTCATCGAAGAAAAAAGCGAAGTCGAACAAGGCTTAATTCAATCTCAATCTTTCCTGAACAATACCAACGAACAGTTAGGAGATTTGCGGGATCAATTGCAAATCCTCCGCAGCGAACGCCAGCGCGTCCTCAGAGAACGTCAAAGCTTGATCGAGCAAAGACGAGAGTTATTACAAGAAATCCCGAAACTGCAAGCTTCTGTGAAAGAACGCGATCGCGAACTCGCTCGTCAAGACCGAGAATTGGCTCAACGCGATCGCACGATTGAACGCAAAGAAAGCGAAATCGCCCAGAAAAACCAAGCGATTGGGGAACGAGAACAACGCCTAGCCGAAATTGAAGACCAACGCCGTCAACTGCAAGACGAACTCAGTGAAAGGGATACCGCCCTCGCGGCCTTGGATAAAAGCATCGCCGAACGCGATCGCATTCTGCGTTCTCGCGAAGACCAACTCGCGCAACTCGAACAAGAAATTAACTCCCTACAAAACCAACTACAACGCCTCGCGGAAAACTATCAAGAATTTCGCCAAGGCAATGTCGCCTTAGTGCGCGGTCAAGTCCTGGCCTTTGGCGTGGTGCGGATTCTCGAACCCGAAGCCGCGAGGGGGGCTGTCGAACAACTATTGCGAGAAGCCAACCGGGTCGCGATCTCAGCCACTCGTCCCCTGAGTAACGATGAAGTCAGAGACCGCATCGTCCAAATCCCTAGAAATCAAGTCGAACAAGCCATCGAACAAATCGATGACGGCCGCGAATACGCCATCCGGATTTTAGCGGCGGAAAACTATGTCGAAGAGGAAACCCCCGTATTTGTCGTGGTTGATGTCGCTCGCAATAGCGTTGTTTTTCAAGAAGATGAAATCATTGCCACCATTGCCCTAAAACCGTCGGAAATTACCCCCCAAGACCTACAAAATCGCTTGGATGTCTTATTAGCTGCGGCCCAGTTTCGGGGGCGACGGGCGGGGGTTTTAGGGGATATTCAAATCGAAGATGGGCGCATTGTCACCCTGACGCAATTTGTCGAACAAGTTTTAGCCGAACCCAACCAATATGACCAAATTACCGCGATCGCGGCTCAACGCACTTATGTCGCCGGGCCGCTGAAATTGAGATTGCTGGCCTTTAAAGATGGCAAAATGGTCTTGAGTACCTAACCCCCAAGCCCCTGTGATTTTAGGCTTCGATCCCGGTCGCGATAAATGCGGCATTGCGGTCATGTCTCGCGATCGCCAACTCTATTATCATCAAGTCGTCGAATCGACAGAAGCGATTGCCGCGATCGCCACGCTGCAACAACAATATGCCCTCACTCAGATTGTTATGGGCAATCAAACCACCTCGAAACAATGGCAACAACAACTCAAAACTTATCTGAGCGATCGCATCCCTATTGACCTCGTAGACGAACGCTACTCAACCCTAGAAGCTCGCGATCGCTATTGGCAAATGTACCCCCCCCGCGGCCTCAAACGCCTCATCCCCCAAGGAATGCGTCTCCCCCCTCGTCCCATTGATGATATTGTCGCGATTTTGTTGATCGAGCGTTATTTTGCTCAAGATTAGCGGGTTTTCTTGGGCAGTAAGCTTGTAGGGGCGGGGTTTCCCCGCCCAATAACCAACAACCAATAACCAACAACCAATAACCAACAACCAATAACCAA
>JBKHDX010000291.1:0-4935 GCA_046541115.1 Spirulinaceae cyanobacterium
TCAATTTAAATTGTGAGGATTAAGAACCCCGATTTCTTGGGTCAAATTCTAACTCGATTGGGTAAACAAATAAGAAACCAGAGTAGATATTCTGTAGGGTGGGCAATGCCCACCATTCAAAATTATTGGGCAAAGGTTAAGATTGGACGAGGAAACCTCGCCCCTACATCAATTTAAATTGTGAGGATTAAGAACCCCGATTTCTTGGGTCAAATTCTAACTCGATTGGGTAAGCAAATAAGAAACCGGAGTTCTAGAAACAAAGGACTCATTACCGAATCAACTTTTCTAGTTGACGGTCAATTTCATCATTAATTTCTTGGTCGGGAAGGGAGTCTAAACCAGGAATTATATCAATATTAAACTCGCTTTTGAGGATGTAGAGCGACCCCAAAAGGGAAGTAGACATCAATACCAAAAAACAGCTAATTAAAACTGTATTAGCTGCCGTCCAGAAGCGATGATGCAGCCGTTCGTAGTGCAAGCGATCGCTCGATCTCCGTTCTTTTCCTAGCAATAAGACAAAGTAAAACCCCTGTTTGTAAAACGGAACTGACAGACGAATATCAACGGCATGATTGCCCCAAGCCCGATGACCGTATTTTTGCTTTAAATAAAGAATTTGGGCTTCAGAAAAGGTCGCCGCCGTTTTGGCCGGAATACGAGCAAAAAACCGTTTTACAAACGGGTCATTTTGTAAAGCCGGGGAGAGGTGGGAAAGTTGACGCTTCAGCATAATAAACTTGGGATAAAATAGCAAACAGCAAACGAGGAGAAGTGTTAGAAGTTGGGACTATGTTCGGGGTCTAAACATTGGTCGTTGTACCAAATCCGCCCAGTTTTTTCGCAATCTCCGGGGGTTTCTAACCAAGGAATGACTGTCGGGGCAGGGGTAGTATTAGCTGAGTTCAGATGGGGAAACAGAAAGGAGAACAAAGCGATCGCAGAAGTCGCAACCATCGCCCCAAAAATCGCGATCGCGACAGTATTTCCCGGAGTCCACAACGGATACATATTCCTTTGACTGCGTAACCGTTGGCGCGATCGCCGTTCTCGTCCGGCCAAAAACACTAAGTAAAATCTTAAAAAGGGAATCGGTGTCGAGTAGCGAATATCTACCGGATGACTGCCCCAACTGCGTGCGCCAAATGCTTGTTTGACGGCATTTAATTGATCGTCAGAAAAGGTGTTTCCCATGGACGGCGGAATATCCGCGAAGAAATTTTGGAAAAAGGGATCGTTTTGCTGAATCGGCGATTTACTCATAAACCCAAAGACGACTTTTCAAGCCAGAACTAAAAATCATTGTGGCAGGGGAATGTTGTCCGAAGCGTTTGCGGAAACGTTTGCGAACCTCCGATCTCGTTTCCAGTAAACTAAGAGAGGTTATGCAATCTAACACTCCAATCTCTCTTTATTTCCGCCATGACAAAAGTTTTAGCCATTGAAGACGAAACCATTATTCGCGAAAATTTGGTCGAACTCCTGGAAATGGAGAATTTTGAAGTGTTTGCGGCAGAAAATGGTCAAAAAGGTGTAGAACTGGCGTTACAGCATCAGCCAGACTTGATTTTATGCGATGTGATGATGCCAGAACTTGATGGCTATGGGGTTTTAGACCGATTGCGTCAAAACTCAGCCACGGCGACGATTCCTTTTATTTTTCTCACGGCGTTGTCAGATAAGACTGCTACTCGCAAGGGGATGGAATTAGGGGCGGATGATTATCTCACCAAACCTTTTTCCCACAAAGATTTACTCAATGCGATCGCGTCCCGACTCCGCAAACAACAAGTCATTTCTCAAAAATCCCAAGCCCAACTCGACCAATTGCGGGATAATATTATTCACTCCCTTCCCCATGAATTGCGAACGCCCTTGAACGGAATTTTGGGGTTTTCGGAATTGTTGATGATGGAGATTGACGACCTAGACCGCGCCGAAATCCGCGATATGGCCGAACAAATTCAAACCTCGGGCCAACGGTTGTATCGTCTCATTCAAAATTATCTACTGTATGCGGAGTTAGAATTAATTGCCAGTCAGCCCGAACGAGTCAAAGCGTTGCGTCAAGAAAGTTTGTCTGACTTAGACGCGATCGCAACCGAAGTCGCTCAACGTTATGCAGAAAAATATAACCGCCGCGAAAATTTAGATCTCAATCTCCAACCCGCAACCGCGACGATTTCGATAGCACGTTTTCAAAAAATGCTCGAAGAAGTCATTGATAATGCCTTTAAGTTCTCTCAAGTGGGAACTCCGGTTGAAATTAGCATTCATCAAGAAACCGAAAATACGGTCATTACAGTGACCAATCAAGGCCGAGGGATGAATAACGACCAAATCGCTAATATTGGCGCATATATGCAGTTTGAGCGCAAACTTTACGAACAACAGGGATCGGGATTGGGGTTGAGTATTGCCCAACGGTTAGCGGAATTACACGGCGGTCAACTCATTCTCGATAGTATCCCCGATCGCAAGACGACGGTACAAATTCTTTTGCCTTCACAGCCCACTTAGTTGAGCGTAGAATAGAACTATGGCCAAGCGATCGCTCAAAGCTTCCCCCGAAGGGATCGAACTCGCAAAACTCGCCTTTGAACGGCGGGGATGGACCCAGGAATATTTGGCCGGAGAGGTAGGCTTAGAAACCCGTCAACCGATTTGGAAGTTCTTTTCCGGTCGTCCGGTGGCTCGTCATGTATTTTACGAGATTTGCTTTGCCCTCGACCTCGACCCTGATACCATTGTCGCGCCACCTGACCTGCCTGACCCGACCGAAATCGCTTCTGGACTAGAGGGAATTGTGCGACGGGTGCGATCGCAATCTCGCGAGAAAATAGAGCATCAATGCGGCATTGTGCGACTGCTGGATGTGTCTCATCCGGTGGCCCTTGATGAGATTTTCGTCGATGTTAATGTTCTCACGGAAATTCCCCATCAACAATGGCTCGATGTGGCGGATTTACAATCCCGTCATCGCATCGAGGAAATGGGTTTAACTCGCGCTCGCTTTTCAACGGTTTCCGGGTTGGACGCGATCGCGCAACATCCCCATCTCGTCATTTTAGGTCAGCCTGGAGCCGGAAAAACCACTTTTTTACAATCCATTGCTTTGAAGTGTATTCGCGGTCAACTGCAACCCTCTCATCTTCCTGTTTTTCTGCGGCTCAAAAACTTGGCAGAAGAACAGCGAGAGCTTGATAATTATGAATTATTCGAGGGTATTTTAGCACAGTTTCACGACCTCGAAATTGATCGGGATACGTTACAAGAAATTTGTCACGAAGGGCGGTTATTATTACTACTGGACGGCTTAGATGAACTTCCCCAAAATGAGGGAGAAGAAATTATCAAACAAATTGGTAAATTCTGCGAAACTTATTACAAAAACCAAGTTATTATTAGCTGTCGTCCCGTCGCTTATCGCTATCAATTTCGCGATTTTACCGCCGTCGAAATTGCCGATTTTAATAACTCACAAGTCGCGCAATTTGTCAAGGCTTGGTTTAAAACCGTGGCTCAAAATCCCGCGACCCAAGCTCAACAACTCAGCCAAGAATTTCTCGACCAACTACGACAACCCCAAAATCGCCAAATTCGCGAGTTAGCCAGTACGCCCATTTTACTGAATTTAACTTGCTTGGTTTTTCAAAGTAAAAAATCTTTTCCGGCGTTACGAGTTAAGCTTTACGAGCAAGGATTAGATATATTATTAGTACGTTGGGATGAATCGCGGGGCATTCAACGGGCGAATATTTATCAAAAACTATCTTTACCTTTAAAGGTAAAATTACTGAGTAAACTGGCGACTCAAATGTTCGAGCATGAAGAATACTTCCTCGAACAAACTCAAATTAAAAATTATATTAGCGATTGCTTAAAAGCTATTGTTGCGGTAGACAAAACCCAAGAAGAACTCGAACACGAAAGCGAAATTGTCCTTAAATCTATTGAAAGTCAACACGGACTTTTAATCGAACAAGCCAGGGGGATTTATTCTTTTTCCCATCTCAGTTTTCAAGAATATCTCACCAGTCGCGAAATTGTCGCCAATCCCAGTCAAAAATTCCCCGAACTTGCCCAAAAAATCGCAGAATCTCGTTGGCGCGAAGTCTTTTTACTTACCGCAGGGATGACTCCCACAGCCGCAGATTTATTAACCTTAATGCAAGGAGAAATTCAACAACTGATTGCTTCTTCGTCCCAAATTCAAAC
Source organism: Spirulinaceae cyanobacterium (assembly GCA_046541115.1). Taxonomy (GTDB): domain Bacteria; phylum Cyanobacteriota; class Cyanobacteriia; order Cyanobacteriales; family Spirulinaceae; genus Jaaginema. The sequence goes on from JBKHDX010000291.1 coordinate 4,222, forward strand.
CTTTTTAACCTGGGTCGAACAAAAAGCCGCTTCTATTCCCATTACTGCCAATGCGATCGCGTTGCGAGCCTTTTGTTTTAACTTAGCCCTCGGACGCAGCCAAATGCCCGATTTACCCCCCATTTTACAGGCACGGGCGATCGCACAAGACCTATCCCTCGATCGCGACCTTCATCGCATTTTATCTCAGTCTGACCTCACCTGGACCCAAGCCCAATTTCTCGCCCATCAACTCGCAACGCAACTCAACGGCGAAATTCTCAAAGAGGTAGGAGAGTTGAAACGGACTCGACTCCGCACCATTACCGATGCGATCGCGCGGGAATTAGAAACCATTGCAACCATCGCTTTCTCCCCCAGTTTCGAGAAGAAAATCAACGATTTAAAACAGCAACTCCCTAAAACCCCGGCAAAAATCGCAGATTATCAAACCTGGTGGCACGAAAACGGTAAAACCTGGGTGCAACAACTCCACAATATCGCCACCACCGAGCTAAACTGTACTTATCAATGGCAATGGTCTGAAGCAGAAATCGGACAGTTGCGGCAATTCGATCGCGCTTCGCAACTCCTCAAAGATTGTATTGCTTGTGCGAAGTTTCTTCCCCCCGAAACCCAAGCCGATCTCGAACGTAAACTTTTGATCGCAAACACCTAAAACAACGCGATCGCAAACATTGACTGACTAAGCTGAAGGGAAATTGGTTGTTGGTT
>JBKHDX010000292.1:0-4925 GCA_046541115.1 Spirulinaceae cyanobacterium
ATGAAGAACCCCGGTTTCTGAGGTCAAAGTGTGGCGGGATTGGGTCAGTTTACAAGAAACCGGGGTTCTGGAGCGATTACGATAAACGCATCATCTGCTGAGATTGGGCGGATTGGCGGGCTGCGTCGGCAACGCGGAGGGAATAAAGACTGGCTTCGGGGGTGATGTAGAGGGGTTGATTGTCGAGGAGATAATCGAGGATGGCTTGGGTGTCTTGGGTGAATAAGCCGCGACGACGGGGGAAGGTGATGGGGGTGATGTCTTCTCCTCGGATGAGTTGACCGTCTTGGGTGGAAAAGATTAATGTGCCTTGGTCGCCGTGGACTTCGAGGGTGCGCTCGGATTGCCAAAAGCGATCGCCCTTACCGTAAATGATATCCGCGATCGCGCCAGAGGCAAACCCCAACTGAGCATTACACAAACAAGCGCTGTAGTAGCGAGATTGGGTTTCCCAGAAACGGGCTTGACAGTAAACGGTATCTACTTGACCCAACGCATGGGTAAAGCGATGAATGCGCGATAAAGCAGCACTCAGGGGAAAGCCGAAGTCGTCGCGGTGATACGACCAACGCTGAGAGACGGGACGTTGAGCGCTGAGGGTGATGTAACGAGCATAATTAACTGTACCAATGTGGGGGAGGTGGGACAGTAAGGCTTGATGCAGTCCCCCTAATAGTTCGATGTGTTCGACATGAAGCAGAAGACTTCGCGATCGCGCTAATTGAATTAAATCTGCGGCTTTCTCTGGGTCAAGACACAAGGGGTATTCGGTCACAACGTGCTTTCCGGCATTCAGGGCCGCTTCGATGGGTTCAGCGCGAATACTGTTAATCGTACAAACCATAATGACATCGATATCGCGATCGCTCACCAAGGCTTGCCAATCTTCCTGGGGTTGGGTGTGGTGAGTCTCGCAAAAAGCGGCGGTGCGGTCTGGGGTGCGACCGCTAACGGCTACTAAACGGGCGCGATCGTCTGCGTTAATCGCCTCAGCCCGACGTTTCGCGGCAAATCCCGTACCGATGATACCTATGCCTAAAGGGTGATTTTCTGCCATCAAATTTTGCTGTGTAACAAACTTACGTTGATTTACAGATAACACCAATTGCGGTCAAAGCATGAGGTTTAGTCTAATCAATATTTCCTTTTGTATAAATTATGGTTATATAAAGATTAATGTTTAAAATGGCAAGCTGTGTTGCCGGCTAAATCTCCCACAATATAAGGCTTTGCAGGCATGGTTGCCCACCCTCTAAAGGGGGATTTGAGGAATCTAAGTCGCGATCAACCTATAAAAATAACTTATTTTAAGTTTATTTAATAATCTCATTTCTAATGCGGCTTAAACCTAGAGGGTTTTTCTCGTAGTATCAGAATTGAAGCGAGTTGAGTTAATCACAAAAACAAAACTCACAAAGTCCTGCCGTTCACATTAAGAGGATCTACTGTTATGCCAACTTACAAAGTTACTTTAATTAACGAAGAAGAAGGATTGAATACCACCATCGAAGTACCTGATGATGAGTACATCCTTGATATTGCTGAAGAACAAGGTATCGATCTCCCTTATTCTTGCCGGGCCGGTGCTTGCTCGACTTGTGCGGGTAAAATGGAAGCCGGTACTGTCGATCAATCCGATCAATCTTTCTTGGATGACGATCAAATCGGAGCCGGTTATGTTTTAACTTGCGTAGCTTATCCGACTTCGGATTGCACGATCAAGACCCACCAAGAAGAAGAATTGTACTAAGTTCGACATCAGTCCACGCTTAAATTCGTTTGAATGGGTAGTGGATGGGTAGGATACACCCCTAGGGTTTTTCTAACTGGGAATACCTTAAACCTTTCAGTTAGGAGCTTGTTATTGTCTCCATAAATGAGACAGTAGCCTGCCCATCCCATTACTTTTTTAAAAAGTATTTGTACCGCTAATTGCTGAGGCAATTTGGCGGCATATTTTTATTTTGGAAACATATAGTCATTACAATACAGTGACAATTGATGACATCTGGCTTTTGCCCTCACCCCAAACCCCTCTCCCAAATCGGGAGAGGGGCTTACCATTTGTTCTTATTTGTAACGACTTTAACTACTGTTCAGCCAACCCTAGTTTCTGGGGTCAAATGCTCGCTCAATGGGATTGGTGGCTCGGAAACCGGGGTTCTTCATCCTCGCGATGTAAGCGGGTATAATTGCGATCGAGACAAACAAAAAAAGTCTGCCCGAGCAGACTCTATTTAAATCATGGCAACGTTTCCGTTAAGGAATGTTTAAAACTATTGACTCTATAGTCATTCCAAGTCAAAACCAATCACCCGCCCGCAGATTAAAATCTGGGGCTAATGTGGGCAAAGTCCGCTTTCACGGACTCAAACCATTAAGTTAATGTGCGGAACTTAATTGTAATGACTATAAGTTATTTAGAACTTCCCTCTTGCTGGGAAATCGAAGTCTATTAGAACCTTCTTTGCCGTTCAGCGTCTGTAGTCAAAATTACCAATTTTTTCCAATTTTCCTCAAAAAAAGGGGGCAAATTCGCCCCCCATGTTACTTTTGAGTTCCAAGAAAGGGTTAAGCCACTTCATGACCGATAGAAACGATCATTTGGCGCACTGATTCTTCAGAAGCTTGGGTGTCTACAGAGATGGTTTTGTTCGTCACATCCCCTTCAACTTTGGCTTCGGGTTCGTGGGTGAGAATTTCTTTTTCGATATTCTCGACACACCCTTCACAAGCAATACTGGGAACTTTAAATTGCATCGTCATAATGATATTAAGAATTTTGTTGTGAACAACTATTGATTGTAACCTGTTTGTTTAAACTGATTTGCCGTAAAACCAGGCATTCCCTCAAGTTTAAATGATAGAACCGCTTTTTTCGTCTGTCCTTAGTCACAGAGGCGCGATCGCATCAGAGTTAGGGTTCCAAGAGACAGGGAGACAAAGACGATCGGCAGAGTGGGAGGTTATATTGATTGAGACGATCGCGAGGGCGATGGCGTTTTTTTGACACTTAGAATCGGAAATATTTTCTGTATGTCCTTTGGTCTAATTTTCAGTTCTGTTGTCTTGGGCTTGATGAGTGACTGGCTATCATTGGATTTCCTGACTCCTAATCCCATTGTCCTGACCCTGATTATCTTGGTCTTTGCCTTGATTAGCTTTATCGTGGAGTGGTTACCCATTGATTTAACCGCCCTCGCGATCGCGGTAATTTTAATGTTACTGGGGTTAGTCTCCCCCGAAGAAGGCATTTCTGGTTTTAGTAACACGGCGACCATTACCGTCATGGCCATGTTTATCCTCAGTGCAGGCATTAACCGCACCGGAGTCATTCAAATTGCGCGGGATTTGCTGTTGCAGTGGGGTGGAAAACGTCTAGGCCAACAAATTTTAGCGATGGGTTTGATGGTGGGGCCGATTTCTGCTTTGATCAACAATACCGCCGTGGTCGCGATTTTTCTGCCGATTATCGAAGATTGGGCCAGAAAACAGCGTGTTTCCCCTTCAAAACTACTCATTCCGTTGTCCTATTCTACGATTCTCGGCGGCACATTAACTTTACTCGGAACCTCCACCAACATTTTAGCCAGTGGTATTTCCCAGCAACTCGGCTATGGGGAAATTGGGGTTTTTCAATTTACCCCTTTAGGGATTTGCACCTTTAGCATCGGGATGACCTATCTGGCGACGATCGCACCGCATTTGCTTCCCCGACGCAAAACCAACAATCGCGATCGCCTCAACCAAGATTATGACCTCCGCAACTACCTCAGCGAAGTGGTTATAACGCCTCAATCCAACTTAATCAATCAAACCCTGCGGGAAAGCGAAATTCAACGAAAATTTGACCTGGACGTACTCGAACTCATCCGCGATCGAGTCCGCTTTGCTCAACCCTTAGCGGATAAAAAGCTAAAATCTGGGGATATTCTCGTCGTTCGCAGCAGTCGCGACGATTTGCTCAAAATTCGCGAAGAACGGGGCCTCGATATCTTACCCGACGTTCAGTTTAAACAAGAAGAAGTCGAAACCGAATCCCTAGAGTCAGTTTTAACCACCGGAGAAGAAAAAATCGCCGAGGTGTTGATTTTATCCAACTCCCGCTTAATCGGAACTACCCTCAAAGACTTGCGCTTTCGTCAACGGTACAATGTTACAGTTCTGGCGATTCGTCGCGGGGCAGAATTGGTACAAGGGCGTTTAGGGCGGATTCCCTTGCGATTTGGGGATTTGATGTTAGTCCAAGGGCCCAAACAAAGCTTTGTCGGGCTACAAACCACGCGGGAACTGTTGGTATTAGAAGAAAGAGACGCTGAAACCCTGCGTCCCGATAAAGCCAAAATTGCGATCGCGATCGTCGCAGCAGTGGTTTTACTCGCGGCTTTCACCCCCTTACCGATTTTAGTCACGGCATTGACGGGGGTGTTACTGATGGTGATTACCGGCTGTCTCAAACCGGGAGAAGTTTATGGTTCGGTACGTTGGGATGTCATCTTTTTACTCGCGGGGTTGATTCCTTTGGGGATTGCCATGAATAATTCTGGCACAACGCAATGGCTGGCCGATCGCTTGATTAGTTTAGGGGGAGATTTACCGGGTTATTGGATGTTGGTGTTTTTCTATATCATTACGGCGATTTTGACAGAATTGCTCTCCAATAATGCTTCTGTCGTCCTGATTCTCCCTATCGCAGCCCAAGTTGCCCAAAGTTTAGAGTTTAATCCTTTGGCGTTTATCTTTGCGGTGACGTTTGCGGCTTCGAGTAGTTTTATGACTCCCATTGGCTATCAAACCAACACGATGGTATACAGTCCGGGGGGTTACAAGTTCTTTGATTTTACCCGCGTTGGCGCACCGTTGAGTGGGATTTTGATGTTTGTTACGCCGTTGTTAATTTTGTTGATTTACGGGATTTAGTTTTT
>JBKHDX010000293.1:0-4914 GCA_046541115.1 Spirulinaceae cyanobacterium
CTGATAACTGAAAAAGCCTACTGCCCAAAACACTGATGACTGATAACTGTTAACTGATAACTGATATGACTTGGCCCTACAAAACCCCTGGTATTCCTGACGACTTATTTGCGCGACTGCCCGGCATTCCCCTGAGTAAGCGAGAAGTGCGCGTCTTGCTGCTATCTTGCTTGCGGATGAAACCCGATTCCGTGTTGTGGGATATTGGGGCAGGAACCGGTACAATTCCAGTAGAAGTGGGATTATTATGTCCCGATGCTAAAATTATTGCCCTAGAGCGCGATCGCGAGGTCGCTGACTTAATTCAAACCAACTGCGATCGCTTTGGCGTAACCAATGTAGAAGTCATAGAAGGCAGTGCGCCGGATTGTTTGAGCAATCTCCAACCCGCCCCAGACCGAATCTGTATCGAAGGGGGAAAACCCATCGAAGCCATCCTCGAAACCGCTTGGCAACACCTCAAAGTATCCGGACGGGCGATCGCCACCGCCCACAATCTCGAAACCCTGTATGCCTTATCCAGTGGCTTTTCCCGCTTGCAAGCCCGTAATATTGAAGTGGTACAATCGGCGGTCAATCGTCTCGAAACCCGAGGCATTCACCAAGTCCTAGCCGCCTTGAATCCCATGTTTATTCTCAGTGGCGAAAAACTCGATGCTTAAAATTTCCCGTGTAAATCGTAAATAGAAAATTATAATACAGAGAATAGCGATTAACTTTTGATAACATTCTGTTAATCTAAATTCAATCTCTAAACCGCGATTATTGCGGTCATTTTCGTGACAATTGCCTATTAAGGTAATTGAGGGTTTAAATTTAATTCAATTCAATTCAATTAAATTATACATTTTTTAACATCCCGCATCTTATGCCTTGGACTCGTATCTTCAGTGGAATTGTCGCGATCGCCCTTGCTTTGGGCATGATCGTTATGGGGGGCTGGTACTTCACCGTAGCAATTATGGCGATCGCTTTGCTCGGCCAGTTGGAATATTTTCGGATGGTCAAGGCCAAAGGAATCGCTCCGGCTGGCAAAAGTACCTTAGTGGTGTCGCAACTTTTACTGCTGAGTGCGACCTTAACCCCGAATCTCACCGATACAGTATTTCCCCTCGCTGGCACTTTTATCTGTTTTTATTTACTGTTTCAGCCCAAAATGGCGACCATTGCCGATATTTCTACCTCAATTCTCGGCTTGTTTTACGGGGGTTGGTTGCCCAGTTATTGGATTCGGTTGCGGGTGGGCTTAACCCAAGTCGCCCAAGCGGCCCCAGACTCAGGAGATACCACTCTCACCGCTTGGAATTTGCCCTTTGACGGCTATTGGCCCGTTGCTTGGAATGACTTGGGCGCATTTCCCGAAGCCCTCAAAATCACCTTTATTGCCATGGCTTGCATCTGGGCCGCCGATATTGGGGCTTATACCATGGGCCGCTGGATTGGTCGCACCCGCTTATCGGAAATCAGCCCCAAGAAAACCGTCGAAGGCGCTGTTTTTGGCATTGTGGGTAGCGCCATTGTCGCCTTAATCGGGGCTTGGTTTTTGCACTGGCATTGCTGGCCCGTCAGTGGGATGTTACTCGGTATCCTCATCGGCGTGACCAGTTTACTCGGCGACCTCACCGAATCGATGATGAAACGCGATGCCGGAGTCAAAGATTCAGGACAACTTATTCCCGGTCATGGGGGCATTTTAGACCGCACGGACAGTTATGTGTTTACCGCCCCCCTGGTGTACTATTTTATTACGGTGATTTTGCCCATATTCCCGCCATCTTGGTAAAATTTTCCGAAAAATGTCCCCGATATCCCCAAATATCTTTGGCATTTTGAGAAAATTGCCAAATTTTTCCCTTAAATTTAAAAACCATTCATCCCCTGCTCTAATCTATACCGATCGAGCAGGGGATGAATCGCCTTTCTTGTTCAAAATTGGGAAAGGAATCAATTGATATTGTGATTCAAACGCAATACAATCCCATAAGTACAGATTAAATCAATTAACAGCTAACGGCTTCGGTGTGGCAGGACATCCCGTGTCGTTCATCGTTTCACAATTGCAGAGTGAGGAGGAGTGTGGTGGTTGTGTTATCTTTATTTAGATTTGGGTCTAAAAAAACAACAAATCAAACCCTATCAAAATCTCAAGCCAAACCCAAACCCCCCACTTCTCGACCGAGCAACCGCAATCCTCAATCCCCTCCACGCCCCCCAGTCTCCCGGTCGCGGCGATCGCACTTGCGTCGGAAATCTCGCCCCAACCCCGCGCCTCAATCCCTGCCTAATTCGCCGACTGGACGCTCTGCTAGCCGTTCTGGCCCCCCGCAACGAGTCCCCACTGCCAACAACAAAATTGCCCCCCTCCGCCGGGAAAATAAGCCCAATTTCTCCTACAATCAATCGTCTCCGGTTCCCGCCCCCAAACCAGGCAAACCCCGCCGTCGCGCGATCGCCCCACCGCCCTCATCCCCTGCCCCTCTGCTCTTGCCCCCTTCTCTGGTTTGGCTCCTCTCGCCCCCCATGTTGTACATTCTGCGCTTACTCATTGTGGGTGTGGGGTTAGGGGCAATTGTGGGAACCCTGCTTTCAGCTTTGGATACTCCCCTAACGTCTACGTCCGAAGCGAATTCTACCGCCATACAAAGCACCGAAATTGTAGAAGAAGGGGTAAATTCTTCATTTTTGCCCCTCCAGCAAGAAAGCACCGTTTTAAAACAAAAAATTGAAGCCCTAGCGGCCCAACATTCAGATTTAGAAGTCGGGGCGCTGTTTGTCGATCTCGATACAGGGCTGTATGTCAATATTCGCGGCGACCAATCTTTTGCGGCCGCTAGTACCATTAAACTCCCGATTCTCATTGCTTTTTTCCAAGCCATCGATGCCAATCAAGTCACCCTGGATGAAAAACTCACCATGCGCCCAGACTTGATTGCCGGGGAAGCCGGGACTATGCAGTATCAGCAACCGGGAACCCAATTTACCGCCCTCGAAACGGTTAAAAAGATGATCGAAATTAGCGATAACACCGCGACCAATATCGCCATCGATCGCTTAGGGGGTGCAACAGTACTCAATCAACTGTTTCAAGATTGGGGCTTGCGATCGACAACGATTCAGAACTTATTACCGGATGTGGAAGGAACGAATACCACCAGTCCTAGAGATTTAGCCGAACTTATGGCCATGATGAATCAAGGGGAAATGATGTCGCCGCGATCGCGCGATCGCGTGCTGGATATTATGCAAAATGTCCAAACCAACTCCCTCTTACCCCAAGGCCTCGGTCAAGAAGCCACAATTGCCCACAAAACGGGAAATATCGGCTCTTTGGTGGCCGATGCCGGTATTATCGACACCCCCACCGGCAAGCGCTATCTCGCCGTGGTTATGGTCAAACGGCCCCACAACGACCCCAAAGCGATTCAACTGATTCAAGAAATTTCTCGCACCGCTTACGAATATTTCAACGCCCCGACTCCTGACCCTTCTCCCACGACACCCGATGTCACCACAACCCCTATCCCCACCGGACGAGAATCGGTAGCCACAAGCGGCGAAGTCTAAATCAGTCCATCAAAAATTTAATCCTGACTTTGGGAAATTTGCGAAATCCTGAAGCCAGGCTTTGTAGGCTTTAATAGAACGAAACCCAATGCTTAAATGACTCGTATTCATTCAACCTAATCACCAAGATTACATTAGAAAAGGTAAAGGTTGAATAAGATCGGATTTAACGTGCATTGGTACGGGGTGCATCAATTTAGTTTTGGAATAACTCTTACTCTCAATTTTAAGGAAGCCTATCCATGAATATTAAAGCTGTTGCCCTCGCCACCCTTCTCGGTCTTTCTACCCCCGCGATCGCTGAAATTGCTAATCCCCAAAGCGCGATCGCCCAAGCCAGCGTCCCTGCTGGTACCTTCCAAGATAGCACCTGGGCCGTCAACGTCAGCTACAGCAACAATAGCATCGCCTACTATGGCGAAAACAAGCGTACCGGCGATAACATCTACCTCAGTGGCGCTACCGTCGGCGGTAATGCCCAACGTCGCGTCTATACCTGGCAAAACGGCAATTATCGCTATCAAGTCGCTTGGCGGCCCAGCGACCCCGATTACATCCGCGTCCAAGTCTTCGATGGCCGCGGCCGCCAAATCCTCAACCGCTTGCTCAATCGCAACTGGGATATCTAGGTTTTCAACTTTCCTCTGTGTATTTCTGTGTACCTCGTCGAGGCGTTGCTAATGCAGCGTCTCTTTTTTAGCAGCCCAAAAGCAACCCAACCTACGGTAGAATTGGGTTTTTCACTACACAAACTACTATGACTCAAATTAAACAAATCTCCGGTCGCGGTATTCCCCTCACAGGTAACGACATCGACACCGATCGCATTATTCCCGCCCGTTTTCTCCGTTGCGTCACCTTCGACGGTTTAGGGGAACAAGTCTTCGCAGACGATCGCAGCCAAGCCCAAGAAAAACACCCCTTCGACCAACCCCAATACCAAAACGCCAATATCCTGGTGGTAAACAATAACTTTGGCTGTGGGTCATCTCGCGAACACGCCCCCCAAGCCCTCTCGAAATGGGGCATTCAAGCCATCGTCGGGGAAAGCTTCGCGGAAATCTTTTTTGGGAATTGTGTTGCCATTGGCATTCCCTGTGTGACCGCCGATAGTAACAGGATAAAACAGCTACAACAAGCCATTGCCGACAATCCCGCCGCCCCCATGAGTATCAATCTCGAAACCCTAGAAGTTCATTGTGGTTCTCGCGTCTTTTCAGTGCAAATGAACCCAGGCGCACAACAAATGATGTTATCGGGAACTTGGGATAGTTGCGGTCAGCTTATCGCCCAAAGCGACCAAATTCGCGCAACGGCGGCGCAACTGCCTTATTTAACCTGGCAAACCAC
>JBKHDX010000294.1:0-4879 GCA_046541115.1 Spirulinaceae cyanobacterium
AATGGCAGAACATTTTACAAAATTTAGGAGAATGGCAAGGCTCGTTTACCCAACTCACTCCCCAAGGGGAGATAATTCAAGATACCCCTACTGTAGTATCCCTAGAGGGGTTGAACAATAACCAAACCATTTATCAAATTGTGCGTCGTTGTCCTCCTAACCAACCCCCCCAAGAGAAAGTATTTGAATACAGTTCTTTGTCTCGCGGTGTATTATGTTTCGAGAATGGCGCATTTTCTCAAGGTTCGATGCAGTGGGGGCCGTTTTCGGAATTTGGGGCAGAATTGGGGTTAATCGAGGGCGATCGCCGTTTGCGTCTCGTGCAACTGTATAATCGGGATAGTCAGTGTGATAGAATCACCCTCATTCGCGAACAAAAAGCCAACAGCAACACCCCCGAACGTCCGCATCTCACCGTAAACCAACTCCTCGGAACTTGGGAAGGTACAGCTACCACCCTCTCCCCAGATTTAGCTCCCAGTCGCACCTATACAACCCATCTGCACGTTGAAAAAGTCAATTCTGACAAAATTCAACAAAAACTGAGTTTCGGCAGTTCTGAAGCCCCGCAAACCATAACCTCGACGGCTCAAATTCAGGACAATAAGTTGATGTTTACCGAGGGTTCTCTCCCCGTTCAAATTTTGCTGTTACCCGACGGTGCATCCTGTAACTGTCCTTTGCAGATTCGTCCGGAGAATCCCTTTGTATTAGAACTCGGTTGGCTGCTCGAACCCACGCGCAGACAGCGTTTAATTCGCAGTTACAACGCCAAAGGTCAATGGACGAGTTTAACCCTGGTTTGCGAACAAAAACAAATCAAGGGGTAATTTCAGGAAAGCCTCAATCCGGGGGTGTAGATAGAATTGTCAATTTAGATAACATTTTTGCTTTTTTTCTGTAATGAATAATACAAAAATGTCAAAATAGAAGTAAGTTAAGCAATTTTTAAACTCGGAGGAAAAAACGATGACACCGGAATTAACTGAAGCCTTCACTGTCATTGTCGCTGTTACCATTATGGCCGCTGTTGTATCCCCGATTTTGGTCTGGATACTCCCCAATCGCGCTCGTTCGGTTTAAGGCTGCTATTCTTGGGTACAATAACGCTAAACTGCCAGACTGCGTTTCCTTGATTCACTGATTTATTGCATCTGTGCCAAAAAGCGAATCCCCAACTGTTTTTGCATCTAGAAACTGAGAGCGACAAAGTAAATATCTAGCGGTGTGTTGTTAAAAAATCATCAATATTCTCAAGTCTTGCCAGTTTTAAAGCACTTCGCAAGTCAAAAGATAAGGTTCGCAAGAGCCTTATTTTTTCGTCAAAATGTAATAGATTTTACAATTACTCCAGAAAGAATTGAAGAAAGATAGTTCCACCAATCGAGAGAGAAAGATATGGAATGTTCTGGAAATTTTATCTTTGTGTATCTTTTGTATCATGACATAATTGGAGCTAAAGGCTAACATTTAAGAAATCTAAAAAGGAAACAAAAAATGATGACCCATACTCAAAGGCTTCATTATAGTTTCAAGTTGGATTCTTGTTTATTTATATCAAGCTCTTATGACGTTTTTCGATCCGACAGTGCCTTTATTGGCTCCAAAACCGAGTTTATTTGAAGTGCCGCAGCGACCGGGACAAATTAATCTTCACTGGCAAATTGGTTCGGTGGTTTTGTTTTCTACCTTTTATACTCGCTTCGATCAAGCCTGTTTGGTTTGGGGTTTTTTATCAGGTATTATCTTTATCACCGCACAATTTTTAGCCGTAGATTGGTTGTGGCAAGCTCTGTGGTGGTCTATCCTCACTATTGGAGGCGTAGCGGCCACGTTAATTATCACACCAGATTGGATTTATGAAGATCGAAAAGGTTGGATTATTCACAGTTGGACGGTGTTAATGGGCCTGGGATTAGTTATTACTGATTTAGGGATTTTTTATGGCTGGCCTTGGGTGTTAATGAATTTTTGCGAGTTGTGGTTAATTTTAGTAGCCCTGGGTTATATTTGTACGGGATTGGGTTTGCGATCGCGCACTTTAATGATTATTGGTAGCCTTCATGCTGGGAGTATTGCCCTTTTACCTTATGTAGAAACCTGGCAATTTTTATTCACGGGAATTATCATGAGTTTTGGGAGTGTGGCCCTAGCCCAACTGCAATGGGATTGTAAAAAATCTATTCTAATTCGTGCTTTAGAAAGAAGACAACAATCTCTCTAAATATTACTCTATACCGTTAGTGCGATCGCGCCAATCCCGAAAGACATAAAAACTCATCTGATCGGCACAAATCACCCCTAAAGATAGAGTTAAAAACATTTAAAATACGCTGAATATAAAACTATAGCGTTCGATCTCGATGCCGCTAACTTGTAACTTGCGATTGAGATCGTTTTAAAATTGTCAAAAAATAGATTTAACAGGAGGAATTTTATATGAACGCCCAGAGATTTGCCTTAATCCTAGGGATTGCTTTCTTAATAATAGGAACTGCTGGCTATATTCCAAATTTAGTCACCATTCCCCCCGAAGGCACCGATCCTTCTATTCCCTTAGATGCCGATTTAGATAACTACGTCAAAGGCTTTGGTTATCTATTTGGATTATTTCCCATTAATTTCATTCACAATAGCGCTCACCTTTTATTCGGTTTCGCGGGGATTATTACCTCGACGAGTTTCTTAGGTGCGCGGGCTTATGCGCGAGTTGTTGCAGGGGCTTACTTAGGTCTTGCCGTATTAGGTTTACTCCCCTTTACTCACACTTTCTTCGGGTTAATGCCGTTATTTGGTAATGATGTTTGGTTGCATGTTCTCATTGCCCTTCCTGCGGCTTACTTTGGCTTTGCACCCCCGGAACAAACCCAAATTGGTACAGAAGCTTAATGGATTTAATTTACTGGTTTTAACCATGAATTAGTTGGTTTTAGGTAGTAGGTAGTGGGCAGTGAGCATGAGTTAGGAATTATGTAAACTAACTCTGTTCCCTGCAAAGTTCGATTTCACGGACTTGATAATACCAAATCCGAAAAAATAACCACTGTTTGAGAACCCCGGTTTCTAGCTTACAATTTTGACTTTACCGTGTAAGCAAGTAAGAAACCGGGGTTCTTAATTCCCACTAATTAAACGGATTTGATATATAGGGCTTGCTGAAGAAAGCTCAAAGCTATCTTATGGTGGGCGATGCCCACCCTACACAATGTCCTAATGTTTGGCAGTAGCGCTATAACTAGAAAAAACTGACTACCTAGAACAATAACAAAAACCCCGGTTTCGCTTAAGTTACCGGGGTTTTGAGCGAGGTTAAAAGATTTTAGCTTAACTCAATACCCAATTGACTAAAGTCCGGGCAGGAAAACCAGTTGCCCCGCTATTATTAACCCCCGAAGTCTCATCAGCCCAAACTGGCCCGGCTACGTCCAAATGGGCCCAAGGGGTTTTCTCCACAAACTGTTTTAAAAATAAAGTTGCAGTAATCGAACCACCCGCCCGCGGCCCGGTATTTTTCATGTCTGCATATTGAGACTTCAACCCCTCAAAATACTTTTCCTCAATGGGCATTTGCCAGAACTTTTCACCTGCTTTTTCGCCCGCTTTTTTGAGTTCGTCTGCGAGGATGTCGTCAGTACTCCACAACCCGGCGATATTGTTCCCCAAAGCGACAATACAAGCCCCGGTGAGGGTCGCTAAATCGACAATGGCATCCACTTCTAACTTTTCGGCAAAGACCAAGGCATCAGCGAGGGTTAAACGCCCTTCTGCGTCGGTGTTGTTGACTTCGATAGTTTTGCCATTAGAAGCGGTGAGGATGTCTCCGGGGTGCATGGCGTGACCGCTAATCATGTTTTCCGTGGCGGCGACGATGAAATGTACCTCCACATCCGGCTTAATTTGGCCGATGGCTTTAGCCGCCCCTAGAGTCGCCCCTGCGCCTCCCATATCCATTTTCATGGTTTCAATACCACTACCCCCCGTTTTGAGGTTGAGACCCCCGGAATCGAAGGTTAAACCTTTACCGACGATAGCGAGTTTGCGGCGAGGGGTGCTTTGGGGTTTGTAGGTGAGGTGAATGAATTTCGGCGGTAAATCGGAGGCTTGGGCAACGCCGAGATATGCCCCCATGCCAAGTTTTTCGCATTCGGCTTTTTCGAGAATTTCTAACTCCAGGCCGTAATCGGAAGCGAGTTGCTGGGCGGTTTCCGCTAGGGTGATGGGGGTGACGCTGTTGGCGGGGGCGGCGACTAATTCCCGTGCTAAGATTGTACCCGAAGATATTGCTTCGGCGATCGCGATCGCGTCCCCGGTAGCTTCCATTCCTAAAATCTCGACGGTTTCGAGTTTCAGTTTTTGTTCTTCGGGTTCGGATTTGAAGCGGCGATCGCTATGTAATGCTAGTATAATCCCTTCCGCGATCGCGCAGGCGGTAGCAGAATCGCTTTCGAGGGGTGGTAAACAAACCCCCAACCCTTTCACATAGTTTTGTTTGGCCAAACGGGCAATACTAGCCGCAGCGCTTCTGATGCCTTCGAGTTGCCATTCTTCAGCTTTCCCTAACCCGACTAAAATTACTTTGCGAATCGGGCTACTACTTCCCACTCGCGTCACCACACTGCTGCCGCTTTTGCCTTCAAACTCGGCTTCAGCCATCACTTCGGCCAAAACGCCCCCCAACCGCTTATCCAAATCGGCGCATTCGGTATCCCCTTCAAATACACCTAACGCCAGGGTTTCCCCTTCCCATTTCAGTTCTGATGTACTAACTGCTGTAATCTGCATTCTTGACTTTCTGAATCCTTTTTTATCCTTACTCTAGGCTAAATTTTAACGTTAAGTTGCCCCGTCTCGGCTTCTGAGGGTGTTAAAGACTCTCTGA
>JBKHDX010000295.1:0-4791 GCA_046541115.1 Spirulinaceae cyanobacterium
AACAAAAAACCAGTAAATTATCGGAAAAACGTTCCACTTAGGTGCTGATGACTGACACTACCCCTCCTCCCAGGCTTGCCAAAGATCGGGACGGCGTTGTTGAGTGCGGAGGATTTGTTGTTCTTTGCGCCATTGGGCGATCGCGCTGTGATTGCCCGAACGCAGCACTTCTGGAACATCCCAACCGCGAAATGTTGCCGGACGGGTGTATTGAGGATAATCGAGCAATCCGGCTTCAAAACTTTCAGCCTTGAGGGATTCAACTTTGCCTACCGTTCCCGGTAACAAGCGCACCACGCCGTTAATCAAAGTCAAAGCCGGAATTTCGCCACAAGTCAGCACAAAATCCCCCAAAGAAATTTCTCGCGTCACCAAATTTTGCCGCACGCGGTCGTCTACGCCTTCATAATGTCCGCAAATGATGACTAATTGTTGGTAATTTTGGGCAAGTTCTTGTAAAACCGATTGCTGTAGGGGCTGGCCTTGGGGCGATACCAAGATCACTTCTCGGGGAGCCATAACAGGCAAGGCTTCAACCGCCGCGAACAAAGGTTCGGGCTTGAGCAGCATTCCAGCCCCACCGCCATAAGGCTCGTCATCAACGCGGCGATGTTTATCGGTGGTGAAATCCCGGGGATTGACGAGATTAACTCGCGCAATTCCTTTGGCCAGGGCTTTACCCAGCAAGCTGGTTTGCAGCGGCGAGGTAAAAAACTCAGGAAATAGGGTAATAATGTCAAATCGTACCAAACTCGGTTATGGGTTCATGCAAAAATAGGTCAACTCCTATCATAAGTTTCAAGGGCGGCTGTTTGTTGACTGTCGGGTAGACAACAGGCAAAATATTAAACTTAGCGATCCAAAGATAAAACTTTCGCGCCGCAACACCTTAGCATTGTCGCGCTGACCGGAATGGCTCGGATAATAGGCGAGAGCGACCTTGTTGCGAATCCAGTCGAACTTCCCCTTTTGAAACTTTGTCGCTGTATACAAATCGTTTTATGGTTTCTTGAGATGGTGATTACATCTAGCTGAATAAACCCGTAAAGTTTTCCATATTGCCCCTAAGCACAATCATGCTGCAACTAGAGTCTCAACTTACACAAAACCCGATGCCTCAATCGACCAAACACGCAATCCTCGTTATTGGTGGTGCTGAAGATAAAGTTCACGGACGCGAAATTCTGCATACCTTTTTTACTCGTTCGGGGGGAACCGATGCAACGATCGGGATTATTCCGTCTGCGTCCCGCGAACCGAGTCTTGTGGGCGATCGCTATCGACGCATTTTCGAGGATATGGGCGCAAAACAGATAGAGGTTTTAGACATTCGCGATCGCGCCCAAGGGTCAGACCCCTCTTACCTCAATTTTGTCGAAACCTGTACGGGCATTTTTCTCACCGGAGGCGATCAACTGCGGTTGTGTGGCTTGCTGGCCGAAACGCCGATTATGGAAAGGATTCGCGCTCGCGTCACCCAAAATGAAATCTCCCTCGCCGGCACCAGCGCCGGGGCGGCGGTGATGGGTCATCACATGATCGGCGGGGGGGGCAGTGGCGAATCCCCCAATCGCTCCTTGGTTGACATGACCATGGGATTAGGCATTATCCCTAACGTGATTGTCGATCAACACTTCCACAACCGCAACCGCATGGCCCGTTTACTCAGCGCGGTCGCCATGCACCCGGATCGCTTAGGCCTTGGTATTGATGAAGACACCTGCGCTTTATTCGAGCAAGACGGCATCATTCAAGTTTTAGGCCGCGGCACCGTGACAGTGGTGGATGCCAAACAACTGTCTCACACCAATCAACCTCAAGTGGGTGCTTCCGATCCCTTGAGTTTACACAACTTGCAAGTCAATGTCTTGTGTTATGGCGATCGCTATCACCTTTACGAACGTCAACCTTTAACTCAAAAGACCTAATTTCAGGTTGGCCGCCGAAATCAGCCCGAACCCCCAATGTTAGACAAAAACTGTTCGCCCAGAACAGTTTACTGCCCCTGCGGTTCGTCAAGATACCAGCATCGTCCCTCGCTTTCTTGGAGCAGTTTGTTTTGGCAACCCCAAATTGTCTGCATCTGCCATCCTTCCCCTGTCTCCGTCCTCTCCTCAGACGCTTGATGCCAGATTGTGAACCATGAAAATTCTTAGAACCTTAACTTTACGCGGCCCCAACTACTGGAGCATCCGACGCAAAAAATTAATCGTCTTGCGTCTCGACCTCGAAGAACTCGACGAGCGCTACTCCAATGAAATCCCCGGCTTCTACGAAGGTCTGACCGAAGCCTTACCCAGTCTGGTCGAACATTATTGTTCCCCCGGTCATCGCGGTGGCTTTTTAGAACGGATGAAACAAGGCACCCTTATGGGGCATATCATCGAACACGTTGCCCTCGAACTGCAAGAAATGGCCGGAATGCCCGTGGGCTTTGGTCGCACCCGCGAAACCGCCGACCAAGGGGTGTATAACGTCGTTTTCGAGTATGTCCACGAACAAGCCGGACGCTATGCCGGACGAGCCGCCGTGCGCTTGTGTAGCAGCATTGTCGAAACCGGAACCTATCCCGCCGCCGAACTCGAACAAGACCTCAAAGACCTCGAAGACCTCAAAAACGCCGCTTCCTTGGGGCCGAGTACCGAAGCCATTATCAAAGAAGCCGAAGCCCGGCAAATCCCCTGGTTGGAAATGAGCGCCCGGGCCATGGTGCAATTGGGCTATGGAGCCAACCAAAAGCGCATTCAAGCCACTTTAAGCGACCATTCCAGTATTTTAGCCGTAGAATTGGCTTGCGACAAAGAAGGCACGAAAACCGTTTTGCGCGATGCTGGCATTCCCGTACCGAGGGGAACTGTCATTCATTATTTCAATGAACTCGAAGACGCGATCGCTGCCGTGGGGGGGTATCCCATTGTCCTTAAACCCCTCGACGGCAACCACGGTCGCGGCATTACCATCAACGTCACCTCCTGGGAAGACGCTGAAGCTGCTTATGACTTTGCCAGCGAAGCCTCAAAAACCCGCAGCGTGATTGTCGAACGCTATTACCCAGGTAACGATCATCGCGTTCTGGTGGTTAATGGCAAATTAGTCGCTGTGGCCGAGCGCATTCCCGCCCATGTTACCGGGGATGGTCGCTCGACGATTTCAGAATTAATCGATAAAACCAACCGCGACCCGGCCCGAGGCGATGGCCACGATAACGTCTTGACAAAAATTGTCTTGGACAAAGCCGCTATCGACGTTCTCAAGCGCCAAGATTATGACCTCGATACGGTTCTCAAAGACGGCGATCGCGCTTATTTACGCGCCACAGCTAACCTGAGTACCGGGGGTATTGCCATCGATCGCACTGACGCAATTCACCCGGAAAACATTTGGCTGGCCGAACGCCTTACTAAAATTATCGGCCTCGATATCGCTGGGATTGATATGGTAACTCCCGACATCCGCAAACCCCTACGAGAGGTGGATGGGGTAGTCGTCGAAGTCAACGCCGCCCCCGGTTTTCGGATGCACGTTGCCCCCAGTCAGGGCTTACCTCGCAACGTCGGCGCATCGGTATTGGATATGCTCTTTCCGCCGGGTACTTCGCCGCGCATTCCCATTATTTCTCTGACGGGAACGAATGGCAAAACCACCACGACCCGCTTGACGGCCCATATTTTCCGCCAAACCGGGAAAGTGGTGGGCTACACCACCACCGACGGGATTTACATTGGCGAACATTTAGTGGAAAAAGGCGATACCACCGGGCCCCAAAGCGCAAGCGTGATTCTCAAAGACCCCACCGTTGAAATTGCTGTTTTAGAAACGGCTCGCGGTGGGATTTTACGTTCTGGGATTGCTTTTGATGCCTGTGATGTGGGGGTGGTGCTGAATGTGGCGGCGGATCACTTGGGACTGAATGATATTAATACCATCGAACAAATGGCCCAGGTGAAAAGTGTGGTGGCAGAGGTGGCTAGTCCGAAAGGCTATGCGGTGCTGAATGCTGACGATCCGTTGGTGGCGGCGATGGCTGAAAAAGCGAAAGCTAAGGTGGCTTATTTTTCCATGAACCCGGATAACCCCATTATCGAAACTCATACTCGTCAGGGGGGTTTGGCGGCGATTTATGAAGATGGCTATTTGTGCATCCTGGAAGGGGATTGGAAATTGCGGATTGAGGATGCTAAAAACATCCCGATTACGATGGGGGGTATGGCTCCGTTTATGATTGCCAATGCTTTGGCCGCGAGTTTGGCGGCGTTTGTGCAGGGGGTGGATATTGAGTTACTGCGTCAGGGCTTGCGGACGTTTAAGCCTTCGACGGCTCAAACCCCAGGACGGATGAATTTGTTTGATTTGGGGCGATCGCACGCTTTGATCGATTATGCTCACAATCCGGCGAGTTATGAGGCTTTAGGGGGCTTTGTGCAGAATTGGAATGGCGAGCGGATCGGGGTGGTTGGCGGCCCGGGCGATCGCCGCGATGAGGATTTGATTTTATTAGGGGAATTGTCCGCTAAGATGTTTAATCGCATTATCGTCAAGGAAGATTATGACCGTCGCGGCCGCGACAAGGGAGAGGTTGCCGATCTCATTGTTGAGGGGGTGAAAAACATTAACCCGGATTTGCCCTGCGAGATTATTATTGACGAACCCGAAGCGATCCGCACCGGACTCGAAACCGTGGCAGATGGCGGTTTGGTGGTGATTCTTCCCGAAAGTGTCAGCGAGGCGATCGCCCTCATCGAAGAACATCAACCGACTGAAAGCTAAAGGTATCGCGCAATAGGACATTGT
>JBKHDX010000296.1:0-4750 GCA_046541115.1 Spirulinaceae cyanobacterium
ATTTCATGTTTCTAGTAGGGGCGGGGTTTCCCCGTCCGGCGGGGTTTCCCCGTCCGGCGGGGTTTCCCCGTCCGGCGGGGTTTCCCTGTCCAAGCTTACGCTTTGTTGGGTTTCACTTCGTTCTACCCAACCTACAGCTAAAGCCTCATTTTAGCTGTGTCGTGCCACTACGTTTAAACCGTGGTTGTTTTTTCGGATTTGATATTAAGAAGGCTGTACGCTTTAGACTTCTACAGGATGCGGAAGATGAAAGGGTAGCGATAAGGTTTTTCGGGATTTTCGAGGATTTTGACAATCGCAAGAATAGGCATGACAATGGTGGCAATGGCTAAAATAGCTAGTAAGGGAATGCCAATGACAATGAACGATAAAAGTCCAAAAATAACGCCATATAAAATGACGTTGAGATGAAAATTTAAAGATTCCTTGGCATTGGCTTTTACAACATCATCATTAGTCACTATCATTAAAATAATAGGAACTGCGATGGATAACATCAGCGAACTAAAAAATATAGCTGCGTGACTTACGATTGATAAAATTTTGCGTTGATTGGTAGAGTTCATATAATTAATTTTGCGATCGCGTCTATTCTTGCATTTTAACCAGTGGAACCTGGCGAGTCACGGCTCAAGGCTTAAATTTACATAAAAATTAACCGAGGGAAAATGGAAAAAGCAACATTTGGTGCGGGTTGTTTTTGGGGAGTAGAAGCGACGTTTCGGCGTGTTAAGGGGGTAAGTTCTACTTCTGTTGGGTATATGGGGGGTCATTGGGAAAACCCCTGTTACTTGGATGTTTGTGCGCGGGTGACGGGTCATGCAGAGGTGGTTCAAGTCGAATATAACCCGCAACAAATTTCCTATCAGGACTTATTAGAAATATTCTGGGATTGTCACGACCCTACCAGTTTAAATCGTCAAGGCCCCGATCGCGGCGAACAATACCGTTCGGTTATTTTTTATCATACCCCAGAACAAAAACAACTCGCGATCGCGTCAAAACAAAAACAACAAAGTTCGGGGAAATACGACCGCGATATTGTTACGGAAATTAAGCCTGCTTCGGCTTATTATTTGGCTTCAGAAGAACACCAACAGTATTTTGAAAAGCGTCAGAAGTCTTTTTGATTTTAATACAGTTGAAAAACTAACTGGCTTGACTTCCTTAAGCATCTTGATTGGATGCTGGGGTATTATTAAGACGATTGGGGTGGCCGTGCCAACTACATTCTTCGACTTCAGAATACTTGTCTTCTAAAAGTGTTGTGACATCTTTCATCGAACCATCGGCTTTGACCCAACTTTCGTTAACATCAGGAAAATCAATTTTACAGTTTTCGCATTTTTTCTCAGAAGAAAAGCGAATCGGACACCAAAATGATTCGACATTGCGGAGCATTTCTGTTCCTAAAGACCAAACCCCCGTCATCCAGTCACAATACAAACACCAAATCAAATCGTAACCGATTAAGCCTTCAAACTTTTGACGAGAAACATTAATCCATTCGTTGGTATTGTAGCGGGGGAGTTTGACTAAAACAGTCAGGGGTGGGTAAACAATCCATTCCGAGAAACGAACGACCCAAAATGTCGGTACGGCTAAAGCTGTAATCCAAACTGCGAGGTGATTGCGCCATCCTCCAACGATTTTACCCATCGTGCGATGAATGTTGTCTTCTGGGGCTTGAGAACGATGTCGCAATTCATCAATAATAGACCAGAGCCAGACCGCGCTAATTTGGGCGATAATGGCAATTCCTAAACCCGGCCAACCTGCAATAATTGTACCGATGATTGGGGGAAATAGGGTAAAGTAAGCGATCGCGAGGTCTAATCCGAATCCTTGGGTTAAAAATTGGGATAGGGGTTTTGTGACTTTACCCAAAGCGGGTACAGTTTGTAATAATAAACCCCCCAAGACCAAAACGCTGGTAATGGCGAGGTATAACCAAACTAGATTAGAATTTAACACCATTGAATGTAATGACTCCCGAGGGTGAATTGATGAGTCATTCTAAAGAATTTGGTAGTTTTTTTCGAGCTAACTTCAATTAAATTATTAATCTTCTATCCCAAGGTAGAGATTAATTATCGGGTTGTAGATTTTAAAGCCTGGGCGATCGCGTCATAGGCCGGTTTGGGGCGATAATATTGATCGAAGATTAAAGGTGCGCCGGATTGTCCCATAAAACTACTCACCCAAGTATAGCGATCGGTAAAGCCCCAAAACCAAAAGCCCGTACATTGGGGTACATCCAAACAAGCTTGAATTAAGTCTTTGTAAATTTTGGCTTGTTGTTGTAATTGTTCGGGACTGGGTTCTCCTTGATAGCCCATGCGGACATCGGTTTCGGTAATTTGGATTTGTAAATCCAACTCAGCTAAACGCTCTAAACTTTGCTTTAATCCCTCATAAGTGGGAGCATCATCAAGGCGGAGGTGCATTTGTAAACCCACCCCATCGAGGGGGACATCCCGTTCCTTTAAATCCGCTAAAAGGCGATAAAGAGCATCAACTTTTTGACCGGATTGTGCGCCCCATCCCCCCGGATCGTATTCGTTGTAAAATAATTTGGCGTTGGGGTCGGCTTCGTGGGCCCAGCGATAGGAAAGTTCGATGTATTCCGGGCCGATTCCCCGCGACCAAATCAACTCTCTCAGGGAACTATCGGTGTCTAGGGCTTCGTTGACCACATCCCAAGCATAAATGCGGCCGCGATAACGACTGACCACGGTTTGGATATGGTTGCGAAGGATGTCAATGAGTTCTTCTCGCGTCCAATCTCCGGCTTTAAGCCAATCGGCCAAACCCCTTTGCCACACTAAGGTATGGCCAAACAATCTCATGTTATGCTCGTTGGCAAAATTAACAATATCATCTGCCCCTTTGAAGTTAAAGCGATCGCGTTCGGGATGCAAGGCTTCAAACTTCATGGCATTTTCTGGCATAATTTGATTAAACTCGCGGGCGAGAATTTGGCTATAGGTGCGATCGCGCCGTAACGGTCCTAAAGCCACTGCTGCCCCAATGCCAAAGTCTTTCCGGTCTGCGAGGGAACGCAAGGTCACATCATTCTGCTGTAGAGCTGTGGGCGTAGAATGGGGAGGATTGACCGATTGGGTTTCGACTACCGCGATCGTACAAGCACTGAGCAACAAAAGCAGCAAAAAAGAAATTAGTCTTTTCATGGGGGGGAGTGGAAATGTCTAGGGCCGATAATTTCTATCATATTGACTGGGAACGCCTAGCTACAGAATATCTCAAACCTACTTTGCGTCTGCGCGATCGCCGTTCATCTTATCACGCCCCCCGTCCTCAAGTTCCCACCCTGCCTAATACCCTACAACTGCGGGATTATCAAAAACAAGCCATTGGTCGCTGGTTGCGCCATCAAGGCCGCGGTACGTTGAAAATGGCCACCGGAAGCGGTAAAACCATTATCGCCCTCGCCCTGACGGTGGAATTGTATCAAAAAATCGGACTACAAGCCCTGCTCGTCGTATGCCCTTATCGGCATTTAGTGACCCAATGGGCGCGGGAATGCGAGCATTTTAACTTGCAACCCATTTTAGCCTTTGAAAGCGTCCACAATTGGCAAAATCAGCTTTCAACGCAACTGTATAACCTGCAAGCGGGGAATCAAAGCTTTGTGACGATTCTCACCACCAACTCGACTTTATTATCCCTGAGTTTGCGATCGCAACTGAAATTTTTACCCGCCAAAACCCTGATTGTCGGCGACGAAGCCCACAACTTAGGGTCGCCCCAACTCGAAGCCGCCTTACCCCGCAACCTCGGCTTGCGACTCGCCCTTTCTGCCACCCCTGAGCGTTACTTTGACGACGATGGCACCGATTTATTACTCAGCTACTTTGGCGCTATTCTCAAACCTGAGTTTACCTTAGCCGACGCGATCGCCGCTTCTGCCCTCGTCCGTTACCTGTATTACCCGATTTTCGTCGAACTCACCCCCGCCGAAAGCCTCGCTTACGCCAAACTCACCAAACGCATCGGTTGGGCCATGCAGAAAAACGAACATATCGGGTCTGACTCAATGTTAACCGCATTGCTCATGCAGCGATCGCGCTTAGTGGGGGCCGCGGCCAACAAACTGACCGCCCTCTATGACCTCATGCAATCCCGCCGTCACACCACCCACACCCTCTTTTATTGCGGCGATGGCACCGTCGAAACCCCCGAAGGGTCACAACGGCAAGTGAATGCCGTAGCCAAGCTATTAGGGGCAGAATTAGGCTACAGAGTCAACACCTACACCGCCGAAACCCCCCTCGACCAACGGGAAACCCTGCGGCAACAATTTGAACGAGGGGAACTCCAAGGTCTCGTTGCTATTCGCTGTCTCGACGAAGGAGTAGACATTCCCGCCATTCGTCACGCCGTCATTCTCGCCAGTACCGGCAATCCCCGGCAATTCATCCAACGTCGCGGTCGCGTCTTGCGTCCCTATCCCGGCAAAGAAAGGGCAACCCTATTCGATACCATTGTCCTGCCCCCCAACCTCGACCGAGACACCTGGGAAGTCGAACGCAGCCTACTCCGCAAAGAACTCAAACGCTTTCTCGAATTTGCCGCCCTTGCCGAAAATGCCACCGAAGCCCGCCAAAAGTTACTCTCCCTGCAAGATCAATATGGCTTGTAAAATGAGAAGGAATTGTTACAGAAGTTAATAAATTCAATGACCCCCACCTGTTCCTATGTGGGGGAGTGACCGGAGATAACCCGGTTG
>JBKHDX010000297.1:0-4708 GCA_046541115.1 Spirulinaceae cyanobacterium
TTGGTTGTTGGGCGGGGAAACCCCGCCCCTACAAGCCCACTGCCCCCTTAAGCAACGGTAACCTGATTGCGACCGTTGGTTTTCGAGCGATAAAGTGCTGTATCTGCGAGGTGCAGTAAAGTGGTGATGGTCGTGCCGTGTTGGGGGAAGGAAGCAACCCCAAAAGAAGCAGTTATGGTTTCTATGGGTTCACCGTTGCAGGTAACCGCTAAATTCATAATGGCTTCTCGAATCATCTCGGCCCGTTGGCTTGTGTCTTCTAAGGAAGATTCGGGCAATACAAGGGTCATTTCTTCCCCTCCATAGCGACAAGCGATGTCAGAGTTGCGGATGCTTTCTTTGAGCAACTTCCCCACGGTTTGCAAAACGCGATCGCCCGCTTCATGGCCGTAGGTATCGTTAAATCGCTTAAAATGGTCAATATCAATCATGATTACGCCAATTTCATGGTGATGGCGTTGCGCTCGTTCAATTTCTTGATTGAAGGATTCTTCAAGGTAACGGCGGTTAAATAAGCCGGTGAGGGGGTCGCGGATGCTTTGATATTGCAAGGTTTCGCGCAGATATAGGTTCGCGATCGCAAGGGCCACTTGTTCGGCTACCGTCCGAGCGAGTTGTTGTTTAGCTTCGGGTAAAGCATCAGCGCGATCGGCACTGAGATAAAATAATCCCAAGGTTTCCCCTTGAGCAATCATGGGAATGCACAAGATGGTATCGAGGTTAGCGGTGGCCTGAATATGACGACAGCGCAAACCCGATCGCGAGGAATTAATCAAATGAGTGCGGCCTCGTCGCAGTCCCCAACAATCGTGGGGTTGAAAACTTTTGAGGGAGTGTAAATGTTGTCCCCAGGACGAAACATTTTCTAAGCGATCGCGAGAAGAACTGGTAATAAATAAGCCCCCCGAACAATCGGGAAACAAAGGTTCAATGAGATTCGCGATCGCCCCACAAGCTTCTTCAACGGTCAAACAAGCTTGGAGGAAGTCGCTGGCTTCGCTGAGTAATAGCATTTCTGTATGGCGTTGTTTGAGGTCGGCCACGCTATTTTCTAGCTCTTGATTCACTTGCTGTAATTGCGATTCCGATTGCTTTAGGTTGGTAATATTGCGAAACGTCACCGCAAAACCATCCCCTAGTTTCACCGCAATATTTTCAAACCAACAATCAACCCCATCATAGTTGTAATAAAATTCCCGTTGAATCGGTTCCCCGGTGTTTACAACTTGGCAATAAAAGTCAAATAAGCCCTCCTCGCGATTTCCTGGTAAAACCTCTAACAAATTTTTTCCGATTAACTCCGTCGCAGATCGTCCCACCAATTCGCAAGCGGTAGGATTGCTCAACAGCCAGCGAAAATCAACAATTTCCCTGGCTTCATTGCGGATCGACTGAAACGCCATAATGCCATCGAGGGAACTATTTAAAACGCCACTCAACTGCATTTTGGAAGTCTTAAGAGCTTCTTGAATTGCCACCATTTGGGTAATATCAAGATGACTCCCCACCATGCGAATTGCTTGACCTTGCTCATTTTTAAGGTGAATAGCGCGGGATAAAACGTACACCGTAGAGCCGTTTTTGTGGCGAAAACGCTGCGTTATATTAAATTCATCGATGCGATTTTGCTTATAGTCTTCGATAAGTTTTAGGGCTTTAATGCGATCTTCTTTCAAAATTAGCGATTCCCACATCTCAAAGCTATTTTCGAGTTCTTCATCTCGATAGCCAAGCATTTCTTTCCAGCGTGGGGAAAAGTAAATGTCGTTGGTGACTAAATCCCAATCCCAAAAACCCTCAGAAGACGCTTTTAAAACTAATTCAAGCTGATCTTTGGCGGCTTTAAGCTCAGACTCAACCGCAACGCGATCGCTCACATCTCTAGCAGCAGCATAGATCAGATCGCCAACAGAAATCGAGTGCCATTCTAACCATACATAAGAGCCATCATGACAGCGATAGCGATTGACAAAGTTAATCACTTGCTGGTTTTCTTTAAGTTGGGAAATAGTAGCCAGGGTTGGCTCTAGGTCGTCAGGATGAACATAATCGAGGAAATTGCTATTTTCTAACTCGGATAAGGAATAGCCGAGATTTTTTTCCCATTGGTAATTGAGGCGGTGAAAATAGCCTTTAGTATCTGCAATACAAAGTAAATCAAGCGCAACTGAGAAAAAACGGTCTAATTCTTCGGTTTTAGCTTGTAAGATCAATTCGGTCGCTTTGCGATCGCTAATATCAATATGACAGCCAATCATCCGTAACGGATTTCCTGCGTCGTCCCATTCAATCACTTGACCCGAACAAATCACCCACACCGTCGAACCATCTTTATGACGATAGCGCAATTCTTCGTATAAAGGTATTTTACCGCGATGGCGAATATGACGCTCTACTCCAGCTTGGACTTTGACAAAATCTTCAGGAAAAATCAAATTTTGCCAACTTTCAGGACAGTTGGGTAATTCGCGGTCTTCATAGCCAAACATTTGTTTGAAGCCGGGACTGAGATATTCTTGATTATTGACCATATCCCAATCCCAATAACCTGCCAAAATAATATCTAAAATGTTTTCGAGCAGTTTGAGTTCTTGGCTAACTTTTTCGGCTTTGATTTGATTGGCTTGGGCTAATTTGCGATCGCTAATATCCTGCACGATAAAGGAAAATTTCCCGCGCTGACTTTCAGCAATTCCAAGAAAAGAAACTGTGACTAATAAAGCATAAGTTATCGTTTCTGTAGAATGTTCGTATTCAAATTGAACGGGTTGTTGTAACTTCTGACTGCGGCGATAATGGGTCAGCCACAGTTGCCGATGTTCTACGGGAACGCCTAATTCACTCGCCCATTTTCCCGTCATTGCTTCGGCAGTTGTGCCAAAAAATTCAACGGTGGAGCGATTATGAGAAAGGTGGAGAATGTCATCTTCAGAAATTTCTACTACCCCCATCAAAAGCGGCGAAGATTCATAAAAAATTCCTAAAATATTCGCTTGTTCTTGTAGGATTTTTTCTGATTTTTTGCGATCGCTAATATCGCGGGCAATTTTAGAAATACCAATAACTTGATTATTTTCATTACAAATGGGAGAAATAGTCAAAGCTACATCAACCAGCGTTTTGTCTTTACGCTGCCGTTGAGTTTCGTAGGTTGCAACCCGTTCTCCTTGACTCACGCGCTGGAAAATTTCTTGGGCTTCGGCTTGACAATTTAGAGGAATTAATACCGATACCGGAGAGCCGATTATTTCTGAAGCTGAGTAGCCAAATAAGCGCTCGGCTGCATTATTCCAACGGGTAATAATACCGTCACAGGTTTTACTGACAATTGCATCTTGAGAAGATTCCACCAAAGCCGCAAGTTGAAAAAGTTGGTCTTGACTTTGACGCAGTTGGGTTTCAATTTTATGATGCTCTTGTACTTCTTGGACTAAGCGTCGATTGGTATCTTCTAATGCCGCAGTTTGAGACTGAACTTGCGCTTCTAGTTCTGCTTTTGCTGCTGCTAATTCCTGCACTAAAGAAGCTTGATTAATCGCAATTCCCACTTGCACAGAAATTTGTTGTAAAGCTTCAATTTCGGCTTCTGACCAATCGCGTTTCTCGACGCAATGATGAGCTACCAGTAAGCCCCATAACTGCTCTTGATGTAAAAGAGGGACAGCTAAAGTTGCCCGAATTTTAAACTTCTCTAAAAAGGTTCGATAGCAAGGATCGAGATCGGCTTTTTCTACGTCCGCGATCGCCGCAAAACGCCCCTCTCGATCGTTTTTAACCCAATGCTCCTTAATGCAAGGATCGCGCACCACGCGGTGTAGTAATGACCACTGAGGAGATGACACAGACTCTACCACAACTTGGCCGCTCCAACCCGGCTTAAATTGATACAGCAACACGCGATCGCACTCCAGCATTTCCTGGACTTCATTAGCGGTGGTTTGTAAAATCGTATTAAGGTCAAAAAACTGCTGAATTCGCCGTGCTATGGCTGAAATCGTCCGATTCCAACAAATACAAGATTGAGGTTGTGTCATTGAGAGTTGACAGTTGGGGGATTCCATCAAATCGTCATCTCCTCGCGTCGTCTTTATATCCATTTTATGCTTCGTACCCCCCTAGCTAGAAGATGAGATGAAATAGAAGTCTATTTTAAATTATTCCTTAAGTCGTAAGCCGATCTACTGTATTGAAACAAAGGTTAAGATTAGAAATTAAAACTGTATTTCTTGCAATTTTATTATCTCGAAATCGATGTAGTAAGCACCTACACAGAATTGTTTACCTACTCGTTTTCGTTGTAACCCATAGCCAATCAGCATTTTAAGATTTGAAAATGGGTAATCAATTTTGAATGGGTGCTTAATACCTTTGATTGACCTTGGTTTTACTAAAAACTCTAATGGGACAAAAGTATTCTCGTTCTTCCTTTTTTCGCGATCGGTTAAACTATTATCTCAATGACAACTAGCTCAAGCCAGGGAAAATGAGTCAAGATTAGAAAAGTTATCTCCAATCGCAAAGCCGAAGACCCTCAGTTATACTGACGGGATGAATTTTGGCCAACAAACAAACCTATCGCAGCGCGTTCCCTAGCTGATTAAAAATCAGCGGGGTCGCTGCTCATTTTAGCTTCATTAAGCAAAGTTTACACATAAAGTAAACTTATGTAAGCTAAACTAGCACCATGCTAACCATGACCTACGAGTAT
>JBKHDX010000298.1:0-4684 GCA_046541115.1 Spirulinaceae cyanobacterium
CTTGCAGACGGGCTTTCAAATCCGCATCCGCAACATACAGCAACACCTTCGCATCGAGAGAAGAACCGATCGCCTTCGCAGCCCTAGCTTGTTCCATCACCTGGTTAACCTCGGTACGCAGCTCGCGCAAAGATGCCCAGGAAGCCGCTAGTTCGGGGTTTTTCCACTCAGAATTCATTTTCACCCAACCCGCCTCGAAGACGGAGGTGTGAGGGCTGTCATAAGGTAAAAATTGCCAGATATCCTCGGCAGTATGACACAGAACCGGTGCGATCGCGACAGCCAAATTCTCCAGGGCGATCGCGAGTACCGTTTGACAACTGCGACGACGAGAAGAATCCAACGCCGAAATATAAAGGCGATCCTTGGCAATATCCAGGTAGAAATTCGATAAATCTACCACGCAGAAATTTTGTACCGTTTGGAAAAAGCGGAAGAATTGATAACTCTCAAACGCCTCTGTCACCTCCGCAAACACCTCTGTAATGCGGTGCAACATATAGCGATCCAGTTCTGGTAAATCTGCGTAAGCCACGGCATCTTTTTGAGGGTCAAAATCGTGCAGATTTCCCAACAGAAAACGGGCTGTATTGCGGATTTTATTGCGAACATCGATCATCTGCTTGAGAACCGTTTGACCCAAGCGCACATCCGAGGAATAATCCACCGACGACACCCACAACCGCAACACATCCGCCCCATAAGCGGGGTCTTGCTTTTGATTCTTGCCGCCATTAATCACAATGGTGGGGTCTACCACATTCCCCAGAGATTTGCTCATTTTGAAGCCTTTTTCATCCAGTACAAAGCCATGAGTGAGAACGGTTTTATAAGGAGCAATCCCATTTGCGGCTACACTGGTGAGCAAACTCGACTGAAACCAGCCCCGATGTTGGTCAGACCCTTCTAGGTAAATATCGGCGGGATATTGTAACTCCTCTCGCTGTTTAGCCACCGCAGCCCAGGATGACCCGGAATCAAACCAAACATCCATCGTATCCGTCCCTTTGCGATAGCTGCGGCCATTGTTGCGGTAGCTTTCGGGTAATAATTCCTCTACCGACATCTGCCACCAAGCATCCGAGCCTTTTTCAGCGAAAATCGCTTGAATATGGTTGATTGTCTCCTCATTCAACAGGGGTTCGTTGGTTTCCTCATCGTAAAATACCGGGATGGGAACGCCCCAACTCCGTTGACGCGAAATACACCAATCGGAACGATCTTGTACCATGGCGGTGATGCGGTTTTCCCCTTGGGCTGGAATCCACTGCACTTCCTGAATTGCTTTGAGGGCTTCGTCTCGGAAACCTTCAACCGAAGCAAACCATTGTTCTGTCGCCCGGAAAATCGTCGGTTTTTTCGTCCGCCAATCATAAGGATACTTGTGAACGTAAGCTTCTTCGAGTAAGAGGGAGGTTGCGTCAGTTAACGCGGTGATAATGGCTTCATTACCGCCATTGAGGACGTTTAACCCCGCAAACTCTCCTGCTTCGTCGGTGAAATTCCCTTTCGCATCTACCGGGGACAAAATCGGCAAGCCGTAACGCTGACCAACGATAAAGTCTTCTTGACCGTGACCGGGGGCGGTGTGGACTAAGCCCGTACCGGATTCTGTAGTAATATAATCGCCACCGATGACGATTTGGCTTTCCCGGTCAAACAGGGGATGTTTATAAGTCGCACCTTCGAGGTCTTTCCCTTTAACCGTGGCTTTGACGGTCAGGGTTTTGCCGAGTTTTTCCCCCAGACGTTCTACTAAATCTTCAGCAACGAGGAGGAATTGGAGGCGATCGCCCGGATCGGCCATTTCTACCACAGCATAAGTCAAATCAGCATTAACCGCCACGGCTAAGTTCCCCGGAATCGTCCAGGGTGTGGTTGTCCAAATCGCAACCCCCAATTTATCCAAATAAGGCTGCAATAAATCCTCAACCGCCGCAGATGCTTTGAGCAACTTAAACGCCGCATAGATACTGCGAGAAGTATGACCTTCAGGATACTCTAATTCTGCTTCAGCCAAAGCCGTTTGGGAACTCGGACTCCAGTGAACCGCCTTCAGACCGCGATAAATGTAGCCTTTCAGTACCATTTGACCGAATACGCCAATTTGTGCCGCTTCGTACTCTGGTTTTAGGGTTAAATAAGGATTTTCCCAATCCCCCCACACGCCATAACGCTGAAAACCCTTGCTTTGCTCTTTCATGGTTTTCAGGGCAAAATCGCGGGCTTTGTAGCGAATTTTGAGGGGAGTCAGGTTTTCTTTGTCTTTACTCTTTAAGCTTTGTAATACCTTTAGCTCAATCGGTAAACCGTGACAATCCCAGCCCGGCACATAGCGCACCTTATGACCGCGCAACAACTTATACTTATTAATAATATCTTTGAGAATCTTATTCAGGGCATGACCCATGTGCAGCGAACCATTGGCATAAGGCGGCCCATCGTGCAGAATAAAGACATCTCCGGGGTTATCCTGGGACAGTCGCTCGTAAATTTGCTTTTCTTGCCAAAAACGCTGTAATTCGGGTTCGCGCTGGACGGCATTTGCCCGCATACTAAATTTAGTTTGGGGCAAGTTAACGGTTTCTTTGTAACTCTTTTGCTCTGTCACGGTAACTGCTGCGGGGCGTAAGGTGTGCGTTTATCCTATCAATATTACCGAAAATCGCGAGCTTACTGCTTGAGTCTTTGTAGAATCCTAGAGTCGGTGGTGATGGGGAGGCGTGTTACTTATATCTAAAGTATTCAAGATTACAGTTAAAACATGACTAGGCGCGATCGCAACTTAAAATGAGTGGAATCGATCGTTCCCTGACCCTCGATCAAAAGCATATCGCCAAACATCTTCCTGATATGCCTCAAAATATCAAATTTGTTAAGTGGTAAAGATTTACAGTCTTTACTTGTCATAAAATGGTTATAGATTAGCTGATAATAATCTCAATTTTCATAAAAGTTAAAATCTCTAATAGTATAAGAGGCGAATTTTGAATCGGCAGAAATTAGAGTCAAAGAGTGATTGATAGCTTGGGCAATTAGAATACGGTCAAACGGGTCTCGATGTTCTCGGTTCAATGGTAAGTTTCTGTATTGAATTATAGCGTTGCGGTGAATTGGTAAAATACAGATTTCCAAAAAATCAATTTGTTCTAAAATCTCTTGAAGCAGAAAGTGGGAGGGTAATTTGCCAATATTCAACTTTATAGCAATTTCCCAAAGACTAGCAACACTAAAATTTAATCTAGTTTTACGATCGATAATGACTTTGACCGAAGGAGCTAACTTGGGATTTGCAGTGAGATACCAAAGCAGAATATGAGAATCCAATAAATACATTTACATATATTCTTTGAGTTCTTCTAACGGTTCATCAAAATCATCGGGAATGACTAATTTTCCTGCTAAACTGCCATAGCCATATTTTTTTTCTTTTGATTGAGTTAGTTTTTGAGGAACTGGGGAATATTTTTGAGCCAAAAAGTCAATAAAATCCTCTACCTGTTTTTTAACAGTATCAGGTAAAGCGTTATATTTTTCGAGTATCGTAGGCTTCATCACGGGTAATTTCTCTTTTTCCTAAATCAACTTTGTTCCGAGGGAACACCAAGGGACGTAAAAACGAGGCTCTGTCTCGATTCTATCTTTATATCAAATTTGTTTAAAGGTCGAAGATTTAGAACCCCGGTTTCTTACCCGCTTACACAGTCAAGTTAAAATTTCAAGCTAGAAACCGGGGTTCTAGCGCGAAACTCACTGTATATTGTCAAGTTTGTCAAGAAAAAACCAGCTTTTTGTAAAATTCCTGTAAAGAATCCCCTTACCTGCATAAAACCTTCTGGCTTTTCCAGAGAGATTCATAGCAAACCTTTAACTGCATTTACCGCTATGTTTTTCTTTCGCAAACGCACCTCTCAACCTCACTCAAAAAGCCACACCTTCATCCTCGAACCCATCCTCACCCCCTCTGGACTGGACTCGTCGATAGTCCCGGAGACGACACCCCAGACCTCGATTTAATCAGCGACAGCGACATCCCAGACCTAGACGACACTCCCCCCGAAACAGACGTACTCGACCCCTTCCTCGATGACTTTGAGGAAATCCCCTTTTCCACCGACGAACCCATAACGCCTCAATTTGAATCTGGGTACTTTACCGTCGGGGATTCCGGTAAAGTCGGGATAGACTTTCTGTATGACGGGGGTGGCTACAAAGGTCAACTCGCCATTTTCAGCCTAGAGGGAATGGAAGACCTCGACCCCAATAGCGAAGAATTTATCCGCGAAGCAGCCAAACGGGCCTCCAGCAACTCCACCGACGGTTATATCATCATTGACGACGCAACCGAAGGCGCAAAATTTAGTGGCAAAACCGCTTGGGAAGGCAACTTTAACGCAGGTGAATACAAAGAAGTCAAAGACTTTGATATGAATCCTGGCGACACCTTTGGCATTATGCTTGTCCCCAACGGTACAGTCGAACAAGTCGCTCAAAATCCCAACATTGAAGGCTCAATCCGCCCTCTATTCTCCCTCTCTACCGCCAACCCCAGCGATGCTTTCCATGTTGGCCAAATCGCTGATGTTACCGGAGATGGTAACACCTTTGTCATGGAAGACTTGCGCGTAGACGGTTGGACAGATAAAGACTACAACGACATTATTTTCCAAGTCCGGGGTGCAAC
>JBKHDX010000299.1:0-4667 GCA_046541115.1 Spirulinaceae cyanobacterium
GGAGTGGGGACGGCATCTCCGGTGTGGAGTTGACTCATTAAACTGGCCATTTCTAGCGCACTCAGGGCATAATTCCAGCCTAAATTACTTTTAATTCCAGCCCGTTCTAAAGCTTGCTGCATGGTGTCTGTGGTGAGGACTCCGAAAACGACGGGGACTCCGGTTTGAAAGCTTGCGGCTGCGATACCTTTAGCGGCTTCTGAGGCGACATAATCGAAGTGAGGGGTTTGGCCGCGAATCACAGCCCCTAAGCAGATAATGGCATTGTAGCGCCCGGAGACGGCCAGTTGACGAGCGACCATGGCCACTTCAAAACTGCCGGGAACCCAAATATAGTCTACTTGTTGACCGTGGGGATTGACATCAATGCCGTGACGCTTTAAGCAGTCTTGACAACCTGACAGTAACTTGGTGGTAATCATGTCGTTAAAACGACCAATCACCAAAGCAAAGCGGAATGAGGAGGTATCGCGGGCAAAAGTTCCTTCGTAAACTGTCATAATGAGGTTAAAGCGTGAATACGGGTTGAAATTGGGCAGGAATGGGGAAATGATGGGGAAGAACAAGTATCAATTATCAAAGACGCGATCGCCCCTCACAATCGATCCACGGCTTCCCCGAAGTTCGTAGTAAGCCCTTTGGGGCTGGCAATAACGAAGTTAAGCGGGGTTAGATTACAAAGAAGTTTAACACGCCCACTAAAATCACTAAAACCGTCCAAACACCAGACCCCAAATAAATCAAGGTTTTGGCTTGTTGCCAGTTTTGTGGTGAAGCGTAAGCAACCGGGACACCAATCACCATGACAAAAGACAAGCCAACCAAAGCCGCTAAAGATAATTGAAACAGCAAAGTCATTTTTTTATTCTCCCAAAGTAGCAATGAAGTCTAAAAGCGATCGCTCTCTCAAGCGTCATCAAAATCTAATCGAAGATTATTTTATCATCGAAGATGGCGCGGAAAGCTTTGTTGGGTGTTTGTTGTTCGTTGTTGGTTGTTTGTGGTTCGTCCTACTTTAATGCTCCGGGTAAGAGACTGAATGGGTTATGTTTGATAATGTTTGCCGCTACCTAAGCGAACGCTTTAGTGCTGATATTGCCGCTTGGCTATTGGGTGAACCCATCACTCTAACGCGCCTCAGTCCGACAGAATTATCGCTACAACCCTTGCGGGCTGACGCTTTGATTTTGCTTCAGTCTGAAAGCGTAGTGCTGCACGTCGAATTTCAGACTCAGCCAGATACAGAGATTCCCTTTCGCATGGCAGATTATCGTTTGCGGGTGTATCGTCGCTTTCCCCAAAAAACCATGCGTCAAGTGGTCGTCTATTTGCGGCAATCAACTTCGCCGTTAGTGTACCAAACCCAGTTTGAACTGCCAGGTACGCGCCATGAATTTGAAGTGATTCGTCTTTGGGAACAACCCGTGGATCGCTTTCTCAATACACCGGGATTGCTTCCTTTTGCCGTCTTAGCTCAAAAAGCGCGATCGCGTTGCTACCTTACAAAGGGTAGCCGCACAAGTAGAAAACCTGGAAAATCAAACTCAAAAAAACGATCTCGCTGCCTCAGCCGGGATATTAGCTGGGTTAGTATTAAAGCAAAGCTTGATTCGACAAGTATTGAGGACAGAAATCATGCGAGAATCAGTCATTTATCAAGATATCTTTCAGCAAGGGGAAGCTAGAGGGGAAGCCAGAGGTAAAGCTGAAGGCAAAGTTGAAGGTAAGCTGGAAGTTGCCAGAAACTTACTCAAATTAGGAATGGCGATCGCGCAAATTGCTGAGGTGACGGGTTTGACTGTCGAACAGGTATCGCAGTTACAGTCAGAGTAGCAATTGATAAGACCTGCTACCGCTAAACTAAAAACTGTATATCCCAACTCAAAACCTGTCTGTGATGGATTTAATTCTGTGTCATCAAACCGCCGATTTCGACGCATTGGGGGCGGCTGTGGGGTTAACACGCCTTATCCCAGGCAGTAAGATTGTATTGACCGGGGGCGCACATCCAGGGGTGAAAAGCTTTCTGGGGTTGCATCGAGATGAGTTTCCGTTGATTGAGCGACGCAGTGTAAATCCGCAGCAAATTGGGCGGTTGCATATTGTAGATACACAACATCGCAGTCGTTTGGGAAAGGCAGCAGACTGGCTGGATTTAGAGCATTTGGACGCTGTGATGCTGTACGATCATCACCTCGATAGCGACGGGGATATTGAGGCGACAGAAAAGCAGATTGAGGCGTTGGGGGCGATAACTACCCTGATGGTAGAGCAGTTGCAAGAGCGCGAGGTGACGTTAACGCCTTCCGAAGCAACGGTGATGGCGTTGGGGATTCATGTAGATACCGGATCGCTAACTTTTTCGCAAACTACAGCCAGAGATGCGATCGCGATCGCGTGGTTACTTCAACAAAATGCCAGCTTACAAAGTATTAGCGAATATTGCGATCGCGGTTTGTCTCCCCATTTACAAACCTTACTCGCACAAGCATTAAAAACCCTTCAGAAAAAGACGGTTTATGGTTACACCGTGGCTTGGGTATTGCTGCAAACCGAAGACTATGCGGCGGGTTTGTCGGGTTTGGTCATGAGTTTAATTGATGTAACCGAAGTCGATGGCTTAATTCTCGCCCACGAATACCAACGACGCAGAAAGGATAATACCCGCTTGGCAATTATCGGGCGATCGCGCATTCCCCAAACCGATCTTAACTTGTTATTTCAACAATACGGCGGCGGCGGTCACGCTCAAGCCGCTTCAGCCAATTTGCGAGACGTTGACGCGCAAAATACCTTAAATCAAATTATCCAAGACTTCCAAAACCAAATCCCTCAACCCCTCACCGCTAGGGATTTAATGTCTTCCCCCGTCCGCACCATTCGACCGCAAACCAGCATCGGGGAAGCCCATCGCATTTTACTGCGTTACGGTCATTCCGGCTTATCCGTCGTTGATGAGGGCGATCGCCTGGTCGGGATTATATCGCGTCGCGACCTCGACCTCGCCCTACACCACGGCTTCAGCCACGCGCCCGTGAAGGGGTATATGAGCCGCAATTTACGCACCATTGACCCAGATACCCCTTTACCCCAAATCGAGGCGATTATGGTCACTTACGATGTGGGTCGCTTGCCCATTTTAGAGGGCGATCGCCTGATCGGGATTGTCACCCGCACCGATATTCTGCGGCAACGACATCAAGAAGCGTTTGAAAACGAACACAATACCAACCCCCCCGCTATTCGCCGTTATCCGTCCTTAAAACGGTTTGCAAGCCACATTCAAGCGGCTTTATGGCAATTTCTTCAAAAAGCAGCCCAAGCCGCCCAAGCAAGAGGATGGCATTTATACATCGTCGGTGGGGCAGTGCGGGATTTACTCTTAGTTGAATGGGAAATCCGCGACAACATTCCCTTGTTACAAGACATCGATCTCGTCGTCGATGGCTTTCATCAAGCGGCGGAAGTCGGAGCCGGGGTAGAATTAGCCAAAGCCCTGCAAAGCGATTATCCCGATGCCCGTTTAGAAGTTCACGGGGCTTTTCAAACCGCCGCTTTATTGTGGCACGAAGACCCGGAATTGGGTTCCCTGGCGTTGGATATTGCCACAGCCCGCACCGAATTTTACCCTTATCCGGCGGCGAATCCTGAAGTCGAAGCCAGTTCAATTCGCCAAGACCTTTATCGGCGGGACTTTACCATTAATGCCATGGCTTTGCGTTTGAGCGAACCCCGACGGGGCGAGATTCTCGACTTTTTTGGCGGTTTAATTGATTTGCGATCGCGTCTCGTCCGCGTCCTTCATGCTAATAGCTTTATCGAAGACCCCACCCGCATTTATCGGGCGGTACGTTTTGCGGTGCGTTTGGGCTTCGATCTAGAAGAGCAAACCGAAGCTTATATTCGCTACGCCATCGAAAGCGGCGTATATGACCGTTCCAAAGCCAATAACAAAGCCCCTGCCCTCACCACCCGCCTCAAAGCCGAATTAAAGTATTTACTGGAAGCCCCTTACTGGAAACCCGCCCTGCAACTCA
The DNA here is from genome assembly GCA_046541115.1 of Spirulinaceae cyanobacterium. GTDB lineage: Bacteria > Cyanobacteriota > Cyanobacteriia > Cyanobacteriales > Spirulinaceae > Jaaginema. The sequence goes on from JBKHDX010000299.1 coordinate 4,038, forward strand.
TTGATTCATTAGGGGCGTTGCGCTGTTTGCATCCCACCTTACAACTCAGCGAAACTCTATGGTGGCAAGTGCGATTACTCGATCGCGGCTTGGGTCGCTTTGACCCAGAAAAAAGCCTCACCCACTGGCAAATGCGCTTAGAGGTAATTCTGGCAGCAATTCCAGACGAAAACCGCGTAACCGTCGCTCAAAACCTCCAACTTCCCGCCGACAGCATTAAACGCCTGGAAAACCTCGCAACTGCCGAAGAAACGGTTATCAATGCGTTTCACATTCCCACCCCCAAATATTGTTTGCGACCGAGTGAAGTGGTAAAACTTTTACGAGAGTATAAACTGCCCACCCTCGTTTTACTCGCCGTCCGTACTCCTCGCCCCATCCGCCGCCAAATCTGGCAATATCTCACCCATTGGTCGCATATTGAACCCCCTCTCAACGGCAACGACCTCAAAAAATTAGGTTACAAACCCGGCCCCCAATACCGTACAATTCTGGACAATTTGCTGATGGCTCGTTTGGATGGTGTCATTCGCGATCGCGCTGAGGCAGAAGATTATCTTAGTAGGCAGTGGGCTTGTAGGGGCGGGGTTTCCCCGCCCAATAACCAATAACCAACAACCAACAACCAAC
>JBKHDX010000300.1:0-4641 GCA_046541115.1 Spirulinaceae cyanobacterium
CGCCCCTACAAGCCGATTGCCGATTGCCCCAAAACACTGATGACTGATGACTGATAACTGATAACTGAAAAGCCTACTGCCCAAGAAATCCCCATTGTCCATTCCCTAACTCATTTGCGCGATCGCGTCCCCGAAAGATTGAGCCAGAAAGGGCAAAATTTCGCGGTTTTGGCTGTATTCTGGGTTTTGGATAAAGGCGACCAGCAAAAAGGGCAAACAATCGGGTAACTCAATATAAGCTGCATCGTGACGCACCTGGGAAGTCCAGCCCGCTTTTGACCATAAACTGGCTTCTGGGGGCAGTCCCGACCCGAAAAAGCCCTGAACTTGGTTTTCTTCGCCAGGGGGCGGTTCTGGGGCGTTTACGTCCCGTTGCAGCAGTTTCATCATGGCTTGCGATCGCTCGCTGGAAACTGCCACGCCGCCGACAATGGCGTGTAACAAACGGGCAACGGCATTAGTCGCGAGCATATTGCGATTGTCCATCAATTCCCCCACAAAAGCCCGTTCGCGACCGTAGGGGCCATCTCCCCAGGTTTTTTGATTGACGTTAATGCTGGCTAATTCTGGCCATTGCAGAGATTGATAATAGCGGTTGACGATGTTGCGTTGATACTTCCAGGTTTCAAAGGGCCCGGGGGACAATTCCGGGCCGCTGGTGGTGCCGCTCAAGACATCAACAATTAAACTGGTGGCATCGTTGCTCGAATCGACAATCATATCTCTAACGGCGCGATCGAGTTCGAGGGACGGCGAAGTCATGCCTTTGTCGAGCCATTCGTGAATCGCCACCAAGTAAAATAACTTGACCACACTCGCCGGATAAATCCGTTCTACGCCGCGATAATGAAAGCCTCGCACGGGATATTGCCAAAACTCCTCAAAAGAGATTGCGCCCCCGGTATTGGTAATAATCGGGCGATCGTAGACAATCCAAGTCACGGCGATTTGGTCGGGGGCTAAACGGGGAAAGCGCGATCGCACCGCTTCGACCATCGCCTTTCCGGTGGTGTTGAGTTGTTCGTCGTTTTGGAAAAATGTCATGATTGGTTAATTAACAAATCGCGGCGGCTTGTCTTAAATCCCGGCATGACCCAACGCCAATCCCGCCACTAACATCCCTAAAACCAAGAAAGGTTGAGCGCTGGCTTGGTATTTTACGTCATTTTCCAAGGGGGCGCGGAGGAAGTACATATCCTGGAAGGTAATCTGGGGAATAATCAGCAATAACAAAATGGTGGCATAAAGATTTTGGTGAATGCTGATGAGATAGCCTGCAATCCCCGCTTGAAAGATATCAATCATTAAAACGCAAATCCAAGCGGCGGTTCCCACCCCAAACATGACTGGGAGAGAGTTTAAACCGAGTTGGCGATCGCCTTCTACACTTTTAAAGTCATTGACCACCGCAATTCCCAAACCCGCCAAACTATAAAACAGGGTGAGAACCACAATTGTCCAGTTTAATTCCCCAAACAAAGCATGACCCGCCCACCAAGGTAAAGCGATATAACTTGCACCGAGGGCATAATTTCCCAACCAGCCGTTTTTCTTCAGCTTTAAAGGCGGTGCAGAATAGATATAAGCCAAAAATGCCCCTAGCAGGGTCAACGCCAGCATAATCGGGAAGTCGTGACCCGCCCATAAATCGAGCAGATAAGACAAGCCCAAGCCTGCAAACAACAGAATTAAAATTTGGGCTATCACTTGCGGCACAGAAATCGCCCCCGAAGGAATCGGGCGGTAAGGCTCATTAATGGCATCAATATCGCGATCGTAGAAGTCATTGAGGGTTTGGGTATAGCCCGCCATCAACGGCCCCGACAGCAGCATACAAGCGGCGGCTTTGAGGATGTCTTCGAGTTGCCAGCTATACATCCCCGAAGAAGCCGCCCCGCACACCACGCCCCAAATGAGGGGAATCCAGGTGATGGGCTTCATTAATTGCAGGCGAATCTTCCAGATATTTTTTTCGCCAGCAGCAGCCCCTTTCATACCGAGGAGTTGCCGTGTTTTTCCAGTTTTGGCTTGGTCTTGTGTCATTTCAGTTATCAGTTATCAGTCAACAGTTATCAGTTTTTGGGCAGTCGGCAGTGGGGAAAGAGGGGGAAGAATTCAGATGGGGACAAACACCCAATAACCAAGATAAGGGCTAAAGCCCTTATTAATAACTAGGGCTTCAGCCCTTACTACTGGTGTGACACACCTTAAACGGTGGGTTACGGCGGATTGCGCTTATTGCTGTCGAGCGCCTAAGTTTTAGCCACTTAACCCACCGAGCGCTAATACACATTTTTAGCTGTGTCACGGCACTAGAAGGAAATAATGAGATAGCCATCTTGGAATTTAGCGCCTCGTACCGCACGACCGCGCATTTGAGCAGGAGGGTTAATATTCCGCCGTTGATCCCCGGCTTCGATGGTGATTTCTGTGCCATATTGGGTGAGTTTCACTTCATTTTTACTAAATTTGGGGAGATAAACCCGAATTTGGTTGTTATTGAGGTCAAATTCGATGGGTTTCGGCACATTGCTTCCCGGTCGAAAACTCGGTAAAGCATCCATTAAGGCTTGCCAATCGTCGCCTTCGCGGGTGGGAATTGCGGTCACGCTCAAGGGGTCGAAACTGGCGGCTGCTTCTGGGTCTATGTCCCCTTGATTCCAAAGTACACCACTCACCGTTAGGTTAACTTGTTGGGCGCTGCCCCAGAGGTATTTGGCCGTGGCGATCGCGCTTTCGTCACTCGTCGTTACTAAATAAGCCGCAACGCGATTGGGATCGGCCAAAGCCGCCCGACCTTCGTTTAAAATCGAGTCGGCTTCTTGAGTGGGTTGCTGAGTCAAGTCATCAAACGACCAACTCATATTCAGCACCGCACTACTCACCGGTTGCACAAAAGGCGCGATCGTGCGGCCCAGGTCAGATTCAATGAAAACTTGACGAAAACGGCGAATATACCAACTCATGGTTTCAGGAATCCCAAAAGTCCGCAAAGTGGTCAGATCGCCTTGTCCATCGTAGATGATGACATCATAATTGCCACTGTTTTCAAATTCCCGCAGGGCATACAACGCCAACGCTTTATCCATTCCCGGTAAAACGCTCAACTCTTGGCCGTAGACATTTTTAAGGATGGGCGATCGCAAGTATTTCGCTTCGAGTTGCTTGACTTCTTCCCAAGCTCGCTCGAGCAAGGGGGCGGCTTGTAACTGGACGGCAGACAGGTTTGCGCCAATGGTTTGCACTTCTGAGCCTGGGGTTACCCCTAACAAGACCCCGGCCGCTGGGGAAGCATCCTGACTGGCAAACAAGACCCTAGAGCCTTGGGCTGCCATTTGTTTGGCCGCTGCGATCGCCACCGTGGTGCGGCCAACACCGCCTTTACCTAAAAATGTTAAAAGTTGAGCCATGGTTAAGTTCTATACGGGTTTAAGTTCATCTTCAAAAAACCAGGTGGCTGTTTGGTCATCAAATTCTACAATTGCACCAACGCTGCTGCCATCAGTCATTTTGAAGTCTTTAATCGTGCCGATTTTGCCCAGAGTCCCTGCAACGTCGCGATTAACCCGATCTTTGATGCGATAGACTTTAACTTTTTGCCCGATTTCCATTCCACTTTTCGTTAAATAGACCATTACACAGTTTAGGGCAAAATCGCGCCAGAGGTCACCCTTGGCGATCGCAGAATGGAAAATTTGTCTTTCGTCCTTCGTCCTGGGTCGCTCGGACTTTCGTTATTCTAGCTCTGGATATCGAGATCGCGCTTTGTTAAAGAGAATCAGGATCGACACCCATTTGCAACAGGCGATCGCGCAATTGCTGATTTTTTTGACGTTCTGCTGCTAAAGTAGCCTCAGCTTGCTCTCTTTGTTGGCGTTCCTGTTCGGCTCGTTCTTGCTCGCGTTCAGCCCTTTCTCGTTCCTGTTCGGCTCTTTCCCGTTCGAGATCGCGCTCCTCTTGAGCCAATAAAACCAAATTGCCAGCGCGATCGTAAAAACGCAACCAAATCGCCGTTTCCTTAAGGATCGTTCCTTCCCAAGTTCCCAACCACAAGCCCAAACTCTCGCACCACAACCAGCCTTGTTCGTTGGGGGTTAAGTCTTCATATTCTCCGGTTCCCTGTAAATTCCAACCTTGCAGAGATTCCCCATCAAAGGGATCGTACACAAAATAATCCCGCGTCCGAAAGGTTTCCCCGTACAGTCGCTTTTTCTCCCTTTTATCCACATTAGCCGTCGAGGGTGACATAAACTCCACAATTGCGTCCGGGTAGCGTCCTCCTTCTTCCCAAACAATCCAACTGCGGCGTTCTCTTGTCCCGTCTACATTCAATACCGCGAAAAAATCCGGCCCGCGAAAGTCTTGATTCCTCACCTGTTCGCTGCTGTAGTAGATAAACATATTCCCACTCGCATAATAATCATCTCGTTCCCGATAGGCTTGGTGGAGGGACTCGATCAGCACATTCATGGCCATGCAGTGGCGGTTACTTTCCAAAGGCTTTCCGTCGTCATAGGGTAAATCCGTAGGAGGGAGAGGTATTTCCTCCTTGCTTGCTGGATTTTGAGGTGGGTCTTCACGAACCGATTTAACGGACATTACTCTTTTTCCCTCGGTATCGATAAGAACAAATTTACCAAA
>JBKHDX010000301.1:0-4637 GCA_046541115.1 Spirulinaceae cyanobacterium
CTCAAAGAAGAAGCCCACAAAGGCAAAATTAACGCCGATTTGGTACAGTTATTTCTAGAACAACGGGTGTATGAAGTTTTGCTCAAAATTTAACCAAACTAACTCAAATCCCCCGGTTTTGTTCCTAACCATTTCTCATCATTGAGTTGCGCGATCGCCAATACCGCCGCTTGATTTCCCACTGTCCCAGACAGATGACCTTTCTGCCCGTCTGCGTTGGGTTTCGTGTTTTGGTCAGCCCCAAAAGACACCTCGCCGGGGCCCATTTCGACGCGCATTCCGTCCATGGTTTCTACAAACCAACGACCGGATAAAGGAATAATCCATTGCGGTTGCGGGTTTTCGTGCCACTCGCCAACCCAACCTACCGGCAACACGGTAAACATAATATTAGCATTGCTGGTCAGAAGGAGGTTGTTCCACTGGGGGGCAGTCCCCTCAGCAATGCTTTTTTGCTCAAAATCAGTTAATTCCCATTGAGTTTGATGGCTTGTACCGTCTTCATCTGTCCAAACGTGCCAATATGAGAGTTTAGGGGCGTTTTCTGGCTTTTTAGGCTTCATTTGCTCAAAATTGTTGTACTGGACGTAGAAGGGGAGATAACTGGCAAGTCGCAGCAGCGATCGCCGCGACAGCATCATTCATCCCCCAAGGCTTTGACTAATTTACGGGCAATTAATGTACCTACAACCGCCCCTGCAACCCATTTTGCGGCTTTTCCGGTCATTTTGGGTTCTAAATATTGCTGATATACTTCTTCTTTAAACCATTGTGCCGTTAGCTTCAAGTCCCGTAGGGGTGTGGGCAAAATGTTCATGTAAGTGCCTTGACGAATCAAATGGCCCACCTCACCGTCAATCTTGACGCGATCGCCAATATTGGCCACGGCATCTTCTAGCCCTAGTTTCATCAATGTGCCTTGAATATTTACCTCGGCGGGTTTGAGGGGCTTTCCTTGGGCTAAAGCAAGGAGGTTAGACGCGATCGCCTCTCCTTGTTGATGAGCGACTTGGGCTGTGGGGGGTAGAGATTCCCCCTGCATTGCCGCACAATCTCCCCCGGCAAAAACTTCTGGAAAGTCCAATAGTTGCAATGTGGGCTGCACCAAGGGACGATGTTTGCGATCGCGCTGCTCATCGGCAATGGGTAAATCGCGAATCACCGGATGAGTTGCCGTCCCTGCCGTCCAAAGGGTCGTTGCTGCGGCCAGAATGTGGGTTTCTTCGTCTTGTTCGTATTCTACAGTATCAGCGCTGACTTGGGTGACTGAAGCCTGGGTTAAAATTTCAATATTTCCCATCCGATTGTGCAATTTTTCAGTGGCAATTTCCCGCAAATCAGCGTTAATATCTCCCCGCAGAATCTCAGGCCCGCGATTGATTAAAACGATGTGAATTTCTTGGGGATTTCCCTGCATGGCTTCATACCAAGGGGGCAGTAAATCTCCTAAAGTTGCTGCTAATTCTACCCCCGTGGGGCCGCCTCCCACAATCGCAAAAGTAAGTAGTTGACGGCGCTTTTCGACATTTTCAGTCTGAATTGCTTGGTTTAAACAATCGCGCAATCTCCGATCGAGGGCGATCGCATCTTTTCCTTCTCGAAACGGTAAAGCGTGTTCTTTTGCTCCCTCAATTCCGAAATAATTACTCACACTTCCTAATGCTAAAACTAAGTGATGATAAGGACAAGAATCCCCCGAAGCCAAACGGATTTGTTGTTGAGATAACTCAACTGTTTCGACAGTATCTTGTTTGAAAATTACGCCACTATCTTTTAACAACTCGGCAAAAGTTGGCATTACTTGAGCCTCGTCCATTTGATGGCTGAAATACTCATAAAGTAAAGGTTTGAAGCGAAAACGCTCCTCGCGGTCGATCAAAACAATAGAATGAGAATAGTTAGATTGACTGAGGTGCAGGGCGGTAAATATTCCGGTAAAACCACCACCTAAAATAACGGTTTGATAAGTCATATCACTCATTATTAATTGTCAATAATTTTAAAACTTCTTCAGTTTTTCTGACTTTTACGGCTTAACTGGCTGCCTCCGAATCAGACCGCCAATCAATCCAATTACGGTCTAACCAACCAATACTTGCACCGTAAATAATATGAAGAATTAACGTTGCAATAACATAAGCTGTTGCTCCCCCAATATATAAAGGATGGTCAGCAGCCAACTGATGCTTTGGCCCTCCCACACCGAAAAATTCCCAACCAATAATCGGCGAGAAAACTAACATTAAAATTAGCCAGAGTACAACAGCAAAACTAATACCATTAATCACATCAGTCCGCTTACCAAAAATCGTAATTAAAAGGATTGAACCCACCATAGCATAACCAAAATGAACCAGTAACGCTAAAGGTTCAGGGGGTAAACCAATACTGGTTAGAAATGCGGCTGAAGGGGGAACATTAATCGGGGCAAATTCCCAACTGAGGGCAAGTTGCAGTAAGATAAACATTGCCAACCCTCCCAAAGCACCAAAGAGTGAAGCTTTAAGCCATTTCATTGTTGTAACTCCTACTATTTATTAAACTCTATTTTTATAATTAGCAAAAGTCGAGGAAATGCGAATGAAAAACAGATTAATTTTGCCAATTTTTTTAAAATTTATATCAAAAGAAATAAATATTTTGCACAGTTTTATGAATTAAATAAAAAACATCTATCTTTAGACAGAAAGATAGATGTTAGGTTGTAATAAGCAAGATGTTGGGAATCAATATCGTAGACTATAGTCATTCCAAGTCAAAACCAATCACCCGCCCGCAGATTAAAATCTGGGGCTAATGTGGGCAAAGTCCGCTTTCACGGACTCAAACCATTAAGTTAATGTGCGGAACTTAATTGTAATGACTATAAACCTCAGATTGAGCGCTTTTTTCAACGCGATCGCCCATCCTAAAAACATGACACCGCAGCCAACACAGAAACCTTATTAAACTAAATTTCCCTGGCTTTTCACCCTTTTCTTGTGCTTTTTGAGCGCAGACTTCGCAGGGTTGCCAAAAATGCTCGTTAAAATCGTAGTAACCCATAAGATTACCCCCAGATTGCTTCTATTTTTATTGTTCCTCTGAGAATCAGAAAACCCCAAAAAATAACGCAATCCTTACAAATCTAAATATTTAATCGCGATCGCGATCGCTCCCATTCCCCCCAACAACAGCCACACCAACCAATCCCCCCAGCGCACATACAGCGTCTTTGTCTGACGGGGATACACCGTCTCTGCGTGGATTTCGTAAGTATTAATCCCCGATAGCCACAACGTGCGTCCGTGGGGGTCTACAATGCCAGAATAGCCCGTATTGGTAGCCCGAATCGCCCAGCGATCGCTTTCTATAGCCCGCAACACATCTTGGGCGTGGTGTTGGGCGGGCATCGTCTCGCTATAATGGGCGTTATTCGACGCAGTAAGGATAAATTCGCCCCCTCGTTGCGCTTGGGGCAGAAATAGATAAGGAAACGCCGATTCGTAGCAAATTCCGACAATAGCGCGACCATAAGGGGTGTCGAAGGTTTGCGATCGCGTCCCTGGAATCATCGCAGCATTGAGGGGAGAAAGCCGATTAATCACAGCCCCCAACACCGATTCAAACGGGATATATTCCCCCAAAGGAACGAGTTTCACCTTATCATAACGGCTCAACACTTCCCCATCGCCAGCAATAGTAAAAACGCTGTTGGTATAGTCCAGGGAATCCGGGTTTTCTGGGGATACTCCATAAGCCCCCAACCAAGCCAAAACTCCACGATTTAAGATAGCTTGATAAAAGGCAGTTTCGGGGATTTGGCTAATAAAAAAAGGTAACGCAGTTTCCGGCGTTAAAACCGCATCAACCCCCTGACTCGCTAACTTTTCATAACCGCGAGTATAGTTCATCATTGCTCGTTGTTTGCCGTCTGTAAACAGCTTAATCGTGTTAGGAATATTACCCTGAATAATCCCCACCTTAAACGGGTTTGTATCGTTCAACGGACGACTGTAAATAATTGCACCAACACCATGTAAAACAATCAGGAGAGAAAGCGCAATTCCCAGTAATCCCCGACTACTTCCCAACCTCTGACGCTGCACAAATCTTGCCTGAATAAACTCCCCCAAAAAGCCATTCACCGCCACAATAATCGCCGTAACTGTCGTTGGTCCCGATACTTTTAAAAGCTGCAAAATCCAAAGATTATTCGGACTTTGGGTATAAGACAAAGACGACCACCACAACGGCGATTGACTCCAGATCATTTCCAAGCCACACCACAGCGCCACCCCCACCAAAACCCGATAACATTGGGTCAACAAATTAAGCTTAACTTTACTCGTCAAAACCTTAAATAAAACCGCCCAAATCGTAATAAAAACCAACCCCCAAGCCACAATCGCCAACCAACAAAAAATAGCAATCGCCAAACTCGCTAACCAGGGAACACCCAACCAAGTCATCGGGTGAACTCCCGTAATCCAAAATATCGCCAAGCCGTGATAAGCAAATGCCCATAACATCCCATACCAAATGGTTAGTTTGACGGGTGAATTGATGGCGAGTAGCCACAGGGGAATAAAGGCAACCCAAGCTAAGGGAAATGCTCTCACAGGTGCAGGGGTTAATCCCATTAATACACCACCCAA
>JBKHDX010000302.1:0-4621 GCA_046541115.1 Spirulinaceae cyanobacterium
TTGTCCTGTACTGTAAACTTCGACAACCCCTCTAAATGTTCCACATTGCCAGAAGCCTCCAAAGAGTCAAATGCCCTGGGGACAAAGACAGTTAACGCCTTGGGGACGCATAACACTTCAATGGGAGTCTTTCCCACCAACTCGCCATCAATCACCACCTTCTGAGGTGGATTAGCGGTAATTTTAGCCCAGCGCGACTGAAAATAGCCGACATCTTGACGACTATCTGCTTCTACATCTCTCAGAGCCGTTTTGAATAAATAAAACGATGCCATCAGCGCTGAAGCACGATTTTTGGGAGCGATTAATGTAATATCCAGTAAGCTGTCATCCCAGATAATATTCGCCGGGCCTTGAGCTAAAATTGAAAATGCTGGGGCAGCGTTGGCGATCGCGATCGCAGAGGCTTCTCCGGTAATCGTGCGATTATCGGTTTCGATTTCAAACTCGAAACTATCTAAAGTCAACCAATTATGAAGTCCTGCCGCAAAATACGCCAAAACCCCCAATTTATTTTTTAACTCCCGATCTGCTTTTTCTACCATTTCCGCCCCAAACCCCACACTGGCGAATAAAGTCATATAGTTATCATTGCAGCAGCCTAAATCGATTTGACAGGTGCGTCCTCCCACAATCACATCACAAGCAGCGGCGATATCTTGGGGAAGGTGGAGGGCTTGTACAAAAGCGTTAGCGGTTCCCCTCGGAATGAGTCCAACCGGAATTTTAGTTTTCGCTAAGACGGTTACAACCGCAGAAATTGTACCATCTCCTCCTGCCACAATGACACATTCAGCGTTTTGGGCTTTCGCTTGACGAGCTAATTGGGCTGCATCTTTTTCGGGGGTAGTCTGAGCAATTTCGAGTTCAAATTCTGGCTCTAAATGTTGTTGAATAATGGCTAATTCTTCATCTGGATCGCCTTGACCCGCAACGGGATTAAAAATTAAAAAAGCAGAACGAGACATAATTTCAGTGATGAGTTATCAGTTCTCAATCATTAGGTTTTATGATTCACAAGTTATAGTTATTTAAATTTATTTTTGATGTATCTTTAAAATCTAAAAGCGACAATAAAAACATAGAAAGAAAAGCCAAAATAAACCTCTATCTTAGGGAATATAATGTTTTAATCTCAAAGGCAAACTCCCATTTAGTTGTTCTTAAAATAATATCTCTATTGTGAAATCGAGGCAGAGCCTCATTTTTACGTTTCTGGGTGGAACCCAGAAACGATGTTAGGGCGTTTACATCGGGTTTATAAATACTAGATTATATATATTGTTTGATTGTTAATTGTAAATTATAAATTGGTAATTGCTATAGTTGCCAATAGAATAATAACCAAAACATCCCGACTAAACGCTCTTTAGGATCGCGTTTTTTCCAGTCTTTATAATAAACCCGTTTGCTTTTGCGTAACGCCCGTAAAAAGTAATCATCAAAGCGTTCTACTACCTTAGTTTCATCCGTGGCAATATTCAACTCATCATTTTGGAAAAAACTGCGGGGGTCAAAATTGGCACTGCCAAAACTCACCCAAGAATCATCCACTAACAGCATTTTGGCGTGCATCATGCTCGGTTGATATTCATAAATCGCCACATCCCCTTCTAACAACAAACGATAACGCTCGCGGGAGGTGCAGCGCACATAAGGTTTATCTGAATGGGGTCCCATGGTTAAAACCCGCACATCAATTCCCTTTTGGCGCATTTCGATTAAAATTTCGCGGGTGCCGGGGTCGGGAAGAAAATAAGGACTGGCAATCCAGACGCGATCGCGAGCGGCCCGAATCGCTGACTGATATAATGCTCGAATCGCAGAATCCCGCATCGAGGGGTCTTCTCCGGCAGCAATCAAAACCATCGGATCGTTGCTTTCGAAGGCTTCTAGAGCATCTCGGCTTAAATCCACCACACCGCCAGCATCAAGCCAATGCTGAAAAAAGATGCCTTTGAGCCGCATCACCACTGCCCCTTCAATGCAGATTTCATAATCAAGCCAAGGCTCGGTATCGCCAAATTTCTCAGCCCCATCCCACAAATCAGAAACACCAGCCCCGCCGATAAAAGCGGAATGACCGTCAATTACCATTAACTTGCGGTGATTGCGGCGCAGATGGTTGAGGGGGTCTTTCCAGTTGAATTTGTTAAATTTGGCGATTGAGACACCCCCTTGGCGCAACCGTTGCCAATAAGCCTCAGAAAGTTCTTTTGAGCCGTGATAATCGGCAATCACTTGTACAATAACTCCGGCTTTCGCCTTTTCGATCAACGCCTCAGCAAAGGCATCAGCGCGATCGCCTGGAGTCATAAAATAGGTTTCAAATTGAATGGATTTTTGGGCTGTCGCGATCGCCTCTAACCGGGCTTGATGAATCGCCTCTGACCCTTCCCAAAACTCCGTCACGCGACCATGGCTAATAAAGGCATCGGATAAACTGGCTAGGGTTAACTCAAAGTTGGGGGAATCTGTCGGCGGCAGATTTCTAACGTCGTAGCGATGGTAACGACGAAAAAAGCCCTGAAAGTAGAGGATACCCAGGATAAATAATGCCGTCAGCAGCAGCAATCCCGCCAAATTCCAGCCAATAAACACCCAATTCATCAACGCCTCTTATCTTTGGATAATTTTCCTTTGGTTTAGCACGCGGCGCTTTAAATAGGATACCTTAACAATCCTGAATTTTAGATAGAGTTGTTATCTAAGCTACAAGGAACGCGGCTAAAAAACTCCAGCTGCGAAATTATCGTGTATTCCTCAGAATAAGCACAATGTTGTTATAAATCGTCTCTCTGCAGAAAGACTCTGTATAAATAATCTTCAATGTTAACGAATTAGCGAAGAACCCAAACAACAAATTGGCGACGAACTAAATCGTTTTAAACAACTGATGGAAACCAGAGAAATTGCCACTTATTATTATATGGCGCAAAAGGTAGTGCTTTGCGGTCTAAATGTTGGCCCTTGTTTTCATCTCCCGCTAAACTTTGTTATAACGGGAGTCTTTACCTCGACTTCTACAGATAAGAAAGCCCTAGGAGCGATCGCGATCGCACTCGATCGCTTTTACCTCCCGGGCTTTTATCCCACCGTGGAACTACTTTTGTTGTAGCTTGCTTCTCTCGGACCAGTCATTTAAAGACTTGTTTAAATCGGAACCCTAGAAGCTTTTATTTATAGTTTTGAATAGTTGTTTTTTAACAAGGTTTTGAATTTTAAAAAGTGATTAAAATTACAAAAATCATTAACTTGTGCCAAAATATTGTCATGATTCCATAACATTAATAAATAACTTTGAGTTGGGTAAAACAAAGTGAAACCCAACATAACCTTTACCCTTGCCGGTTTTGTGACCTCCCCCTAACCCCCGCAAAAACCTGGATACCAGTCAATGACAAACAAAGTTTTCGCATTTTCTTTGGATTAACTTTTCTAACCCGATTTACCATGATTCAGCAATATTTAAACTTTAGGCAAAATCGCCTTTTTCGCTTGGTTTCATTCATCTTGGGAAGCCTACTACTTCTAAGTTTAACCGCTTGCAGTCCCCCGACTCAGGTATTAGCCCAAGACCGAATGTTTTTGGATTTAACCGTCGAATTTATCGACGAATATCAAATCCCTAAAAGCGAATTCGCTCAAACCCCCATCGGCGGCTTATCAGCGCTAACTTATAATCGCAACACCGGGAAATTTTACGTCCTTTCCGATGACCGTTCCCAAAACGCCCCAGCCCGCTTTTATACCCTTGACCTAAACATTCAGTCCGACGGCTTCAACGGCGTAGAAATCCAAGATGTCACCTTCCTCAAAAACGCCGATAACGAGTCATTTCCCCCCGGTAGTCTCGACCCCGAAGGCATGGCCCTTTCCCCCCGCAACACCCTTTTCCTGTCCAGTGAGGGCGTTCCCAGTCGGGGAATCAACCCCTTTATTGCCGAATTTGACCTCGACACCGGACAACAAGTTAAAACCCTCCCCATTCCTCAGCGTTATCTCCTCAATACCCCCGAAGAACAAGAAAACCTCCCTCGCGGCGTTCAAGAAAACCTCGGCTTTGAAGCCTTGACCCTTAGCATTGTCAGCGTTGCCCCCCAAGACCCCTTTCGCTTATTTGTCGCACCCGAAGGGGCCTTAATCCAAGAAAAAGACGCGGAAAACCGCCTGCGCTTGCTGCATTACCTCATCAACCCCATCGGCCCCCCCGTCCTGCTTTCGGAAAACCTCTATCTACTCGATTCTGCCCCAGAAGGCACGATTAGCAACGGTTTGACCGAATTAGTCGCCCTCGACCGCGAAGGCTTCTTATTGAGCCTAGAACGCACCTTTGGCTTCGCAGGGGCAGGGGCAAAACTGTTTGAAATTGCCACCGGAGAAGCCACCGATACCCTTCAGTATCCCCTCCTCAACGGTGACATCAGCGACGTAAAACCCCTCCGCAAAAAGCTTTTACTCGATTTGAGTGATTTGGGTATTACTCTCGATAACCTCGAAGGAATGACCCTCGGCCCCAAATTTCCCGATGGCAGTTCCACGCTAATTTTAATCAGCGATGATAATTTTAGTGACAACCAAGTGACTCAACTACTGTTATTTCGCCTAATTGAGAAATAAT
>JBKHDX010000303.1:0-4586 GCA_046541115.1 Spirulinaceae cyanobacterium
TTGGTTGTTGGTTGTTGGTTGTTGGACGGGGAAACCCCGCCCCTACAGGCTGATTGCCTACTGCCTCAACAACTGATGACTGATGACTGTTAACTGATAACTGATAACTGAAAAAGCTGCCTACTGCCCAAAACACTGATGACTGATAACTGATGACTGATAACTGAAAAACCCCACTGCCTAAAAAACTGATGACTGATAACTGATAACTGATGACTGAAATAACAGCCCCCTTAAACATTGGTTCACTCACCCTGCATAGCCGCGTCTTGCAGTCTCCCCTGTCCGGCGTGACTGATTTGGTGTTTCGGCGTTTAGTGCGCCGTTATGCCCCAGATTCGATGATGTACACGGAAATGGTCAACGCTCGCGAGTTGCACCATTTACGCCAAATGGCTTATGTGATGGATGTAGACCCCCAAGAGCAACCCATTAGCATTCAACTCTTTGATTGTCGCCCGGATTTTATGGGAGAAGCGGCACAAAAAGCTGTGGCTCAAGGAGCGCAGACTGTGGACATTAACATGGGCTGTCCCGTGAATAAAATTACTCGCAAGGGGGGTGGGTCGTCCTTGCTGCGTCAACCGGAAGTCGCGCAAACCCTAGTGCAAGCCGTCGCCAAAGCCGTGGATGTTCCCGTGACGGTTAAAACCCGCTTGGGTTGGGACGACAACGAAATTAATATTCTCGATTTTGCGAAGCGGATGGAAGACGCAGGGGCGCAAATGCTCACGCTTCACGGCCGCACCCGCGCTCAGGGATACAATGGGGCAGCCCGTTGGGAGTGGATTAAGCAAGTTAAAGAAATACTCTCGATTCCCGTAATTGCCAACGGCGATATTACCTCCGTGGAAGCGGCGGTGAAATGCCTGGAAATGACCGGGGCAGATGGGGTGATGTGCGCTCGCGGTACGTTGGGTTATCCCTTTTTAGTCGGCGAAATTGATTACTTTTTGAAAACGGGTCAGAAATTACCACCGCCTACGGTGCGCGATCGCTTAGAATGTGCCAAAGATCATTTACGCGGTCTGTGGGAATATAAAGGCCAAAAAGGGATTTTTCAATCTCGCAAACACATGGCTTGGTACTGTAAAGGCTTTCGAGGGGCCTCGGTATTACGACAAAAGCTGTCTCGTCTCGAAAGCGTCGAAGAAGGTTGCGACCTCCTTGACCAAGCCATTGCCGCAGACACAGAAAGTCCCCCTAGCACTTCCTTCAATCGGGAAGGATGCTCTATGATAATCGGGTGTATCTAAATCCATCGAGAACAATGGCAAGCTCCTCTAAAATCGATGAAGTCGTCCAAGCCTTAGAACAACACGAAAACGCTCTGCGGATTCGTAAATTAATTTATTGCACTTGCCGACAGCAATGGGAAAATAACCCAGAGACATTAAAACAAATTCCCCTCGAAGAATTAGTCGAAGAATTAGTAGACTTAAATTCTACTGTCGATCAACTCAGTACCTCTTTATACAGTGTTGTTAAAAAACTAAACCGTAAGGCTGAATACTCTTTTCTCGCCAATACAATTATTAGCTATGTCGGGCAGCTTTACAGCGAAGCTCAAGACACCGATGCAACTCATGTGGTCGCTTTTACACCTAAATTTCGCGACTCCCTGAATAAATATCCAGTTCCCGTCCAAGCCATTGTTCAAAACTTAGAATCCTATGAAGATACAATGCGAATCCGCAAAATGTTGTATTGTATTCGTCACAATGAATGGCAAAACGACCCGGCGGTTTTACTGAGAATTGACCTCGAAGAATTAATCCAAGAAACTTATAATCTTTATCCCAGTCTGGATGACTTAAGCATCGCCCTTTACGATATTGTAGATAGCTTAAATCGCAAAGCCGAATATTCTTTAATTGCTAATATTATTATTAGCCAACTTGGTCAACTGTATCAAGTGGAAAACGATTCAACTCACTTAGGTAACAAGACGCAAGCCCAAGCTCAAGATACCGCCGTTCAAAATTTTGCGGTCACATCAGTCCAAGCTGAAACCGTCAGTGCTGATGCTGCCACTGAAGTAGAAAATTTGCCCGAATATTACCCAGAAACTGAAGCAGAAACGGCAGTTTCCAGTCGCGTTTATGACTTGTTTGAAGTCCGTTTAGGGGTGATGAAATATTGCAATCCCCTCCGCGCTAAAATTGTAGCTTTTTCAACCTTATATCAGCGTTACGATAGTCACGAAAAAGACTGGTCTAGCTTGAGAACCAGCGATTTCGATGAATTAATCCTGCAACTTTACGAAACCCACGAAACCTTAGCAAACTTAGAATCTAAACTCTATGAAACAGCCAATAAATTAGAGCAACCCAGCGAATATTTACAAGCGGCTAATGCCGTCGTTAAAGCCATTAAGCCTTTTTACGAAACCTACTAAAACAATCAAATCAGTATGGATGCTCATGAATTAATCCAGCGTTATGAAGCTGGCGAAATTAAATTTGCTGGTGTTAACTTAAGCGGAATCAGTATCTACGAAGCTGACCTCATTGGCATTGATTTGAATCGTGCTAACTTGCAAAATGCCAGTTTAATTTTTGCTTATCTCAGTCGCGCTAAACTCACGAAAGCGAACTTAATTGGCAGTAAATTAAGTGGCGCAAATTTAAATCAAGCTCTGTTAATGGGAGCAAATTTACACAACGCGGATTTGCTCGGTGCATCCCTCCAAGAAGCCGATTTACGCAGTGCTGATATTACCTTAGCAAACTTGATGGATGCTAACTTAATGGATGCGGATTTGCGCGGCACAGATTTGAGTGGGGCTAACTTAACGGGTGCTTGTTTGCGCGGGGCAAATTTGCGGGAAGAAAGACGTATTTATACAGCTAATTTAACCGGGGCAATTTTACATAAAGTTGATTTACGCGGCGCAGATTTAAAAGGCGCAGATTTAGCAAAAGTTAACCTCAGCAATGCTAATTTACAGGAAGTTAATTTCCGGGATGCGGATTTGAGCGAAGCGGATTTAAGTGGGGCAGATTTGAGTGGGGCTTTTCTGACGGAAGTGAATTTAAAATCGGCGAATTTGGCAGGAGCAAACTTATATAACGTTAAGTTAGAGCGAGCTATTTTAAGCGAGTCGAACCTCACCGGCGTTAATTTACAAGGGTCAGTAATGCCGGATGCTAAACTAGATAAGACCCTCCTCAGTAATGCCAATATTAGCTATGCTCGTCTCAATCGCGTGGATTTGAGTCGCGCCGATATGCGAAATGTTAATTTAACTGAAACAGATTTAATCGAAGCTTATTGCGCTCGCACGAATTTAATGGGGGCTAATTTAACCGGGGCAAATTTGACTCGTGCTGAGATTAGTACCGCGAATTTAACTTGGGCTGAGTGGAGTGGGGCAACAATGCCCGATGGTAGCGACCATGATTAACAATTAGCAATTAGCAATTAGCAATTACCAATTAATAATTAATAATTAGCAATTATAGGGATTTTGAAAACCAATAACAAATAACAAATAACCAACAACAAACAACCAACAACTAATAACCAACAACTAAAGGACAAATGACCAATGACCAACAACAACAATTAAGTGTTGCGCCGATGATGGAGCGCACAGACCGCCATTTTCGTTACTTTATGCGGCAGATTACGAAGCGATCGCTCCTGTATACGGAAATGGTGACCACTGCTGCTATTTTACATGGCGATCGCGAAAAACTCCTCGGCTTCTCTCCCGAAGAAAAACCCCTGGCGTTACAAGTGGGGGGAGACAACCCCAATGACCTCTACATCTGCGCTCAAATCGCCGAGGACATGGGTTACGACGAGATTAACCTCAATGTAGGCTGTCCGAGTTCGCGGGTGCAGAATGGCAATTTTGGGGCGTGTTTGATGGCACAGCCGGAAGTGGTTGCAAAAGCCGTAGAAGCCATGCAGAAAGCTACAGATTTACCCGTGACGGTAAAGCATCGCATTGGCATTGACGATCGCGATTCTTATGAAGATATGCGAGAATTTGTCAAGGTGGTATCGCAAACGGGCTGTCAGCATTTTAGCGTTCATGCGCGGAAGGCTTGGTTACAGGGCTTGAGTCCCAAGGAAAACCGCGATGTTCCTCCCCTGCGTTACGAGGATGTTTACCGTCTCAAACAGGAGTTTCCTCACCTCTTTATTGAGATTAACGGCGGTATTAAAACCTTAGAACAAGTCCGCGACCATTTACAGTTTGTAGACTCGGTTATGATTGGTCGTGCGGCTTATGATAACCCCTATTTATTCGCAACCGTTGACCGGGATTTTTATGGGGAAATGGGGGAAGTGCGCGATCGCCACGACATTATAGAATCAATGTATCCTTATATTGAATACTGGACAAATCGGGGCTGGAAATTAAACGCGATCGCTCGTCATTTGTTACAGTTATTTTCAGGTCAACCGGGTACAAAAGCCTGGAAACGTCACATCAGCGAATATGGCTGTCGTCCGGGTGCGGGGGTTGAGGTGATTCAAGGGGCTTTGGCAAAAGTGCCGCAGCCTCCTGTATTGGTATGATGAGAACCCCGGTTGCAGCCAGAACCCCGGTTTCAGTCCAGAACCCCGGTTTC
>JBKHDX010000304.1:0-4548 GCA_046541115.1 Spirulinaceae cyanobacterium
CAAGCTTAAGGAATCATCACGTTAATCAAGCTCATCGCCCCTGCTTCGGGATTGGACACCACGACCTGATTAGTCGCGGGAATAAATTCAATGCCTTCTGGCTCAAATCCAGCTTCTTCATCGGCTCGGATAACATCAGGATTAAGAATTACGGTGTCGAGCAGTTGAATATTCGCTGGATCGGAGATGTCGTGAATCGTAATGGCATCCGATCGCTCGATGGCGACAAAGGCAAGGGTGCGATCGCCAATAACACCCACAGAAACCACCTCTGGCTCTGGCCCTTTGCTATTGCAGCGTTGGGGTAATCCCAACTCAATGACGCTTTCCTCAATCGAGTCACCACTGTCTCCCAAAAACTCTCCTGTTGCGGCATCAAAGACACTAATGCTGCGGGTTCCATGAGGACTCATGGGAATCCCTTGATAAGACTGGTTATTAAAGCTTGTCAAATTATCTTCATCTGCGGTGATAAAGTAGCGTCCGTCTGGGGTAAGGGCAATACCATCCGGCTCGCGGGCAGATGTAAACTCTTGTCTGAGGGACAGGTCATAGCTGCTAGAACGGCAGTTTCCTGTGCCAACTTTATCCTCAATTAAACCAAAACCTGTACGAATGCCTACGTCAAAGTTTTGCACTGAAAATGCGTCGGCGGTCAGGGGGCTAGGGAGGGGAGACGGAATTTCAATGCGAGCGACAGCGTTATTTTCTTGGAGCGTGGCAACGAGGAAAGAGCTATCTGCTGAAATTTTAATGGTTTCGGGCTGAGGATCGTTAGGGAAGAAAGGAATGTTATCTGGCGGAATGGGGACTTCTACCTGAGTCATCCGATCTGCACCATTCCGTAAATCAATGATGGAAATGGTGCCAGGACGGTTCTCAGGATTGGTCAGGTCTTCTTCGTCTTCTTCATCTTCGTTGGCAACGGCGGCAAACTGACCGTTCGGCGCGATCGCGACGGAGTCCGGGCCGCGTCCTACCGTGACCTGTCCAATCGGTTCTAGGTCAGGTAGGGCAAGGGCCACAACTTTTCCGGGCATCTCATCAAACGTGGCAGTGTTAGATTCATCTGCATCCTTTACACCCAACAGTGCAAAGGTACCGTCTGGGCTGATGGCAACGCCCGTGAGTTCGGCGGCCGTCGAGCCTTCCGGTAAAAATGCTTCTGTCAACATCCAGGTTCCTTCGACGGTTAGGGTATCTTCTCCAATGGCCACCAGGGTTGCGGTATCGTCACCGACCACGAGGGCATATTGACCATCGTCGGAAACAGCCAACATTTCTGCTCCCGCTAGGTCGGTTAGCGTGAAAACAACTTCTCCCTGAATGGTCGCATTCTGCGCGATCGCCTTGGGTATTTCCATGCTAAAAGGGAGCAAGACCAACGTAGATAATAAAACCGATTTGAAGCCAATTTGTAGCTTGGACTTCACAACCGCTTTTGATAAACTCTTCACACCAAAATAGTTCCAGTTCATGGCTTGTACTTATATGAAACAAAGTCACAACCCTAACCGTACAATGCCTGTAAAGCCATTGGGTTAATAATAGAATAAGTAAAGTTTAACTTTAGGTCTTGCAACGGTTATTTTCCGTCTACAATTAGTGGGGATTAAGAACCCCGGTTTCTAGAGACAAATTTAAACTTAATTTAAATAAGCAAATAAGAAACCGGGGTTCTAGAATAGCGACCCACTACAACCAATTCCCTACCAAAATGAACGCCGACCAATAATAAGGATGAGAAAACTCCTCTTGATTCAGTAAAGAGAGTTGAGCGCGACGTACCGCTTCAGCGCGATTAATGCCCTCCTTTTCGCTTTGGGCCAACTCTTGATAAAATTGACTCATTAAGCTGGCCGTTGCCTCATCGCTGACGTACCACAAACTGGCGAGGGTGCTTCTGGCTCCGGCTCGTACCGCCATTCCTGCTAATCCTAGGGCGGCTCGGTCATCTCCTGCGGCGGTGGTGCAGGCGCTTAACACCAGTAGTTCTAGGGGTTGTAGCTGTTGTTGGTCGGCTTGCAACAGTTGATTGAGTTCGTTAATATTGAGTTTGCCGTCCCAAGTGAGGAGAAAGGTGTCTTCGGCTTGAGAGCTAAATTGTCCGTGGGTAGCCAGGTGAACCACGGGAAAGTTTTTCGCTCCTAATGTGGTTCTAAAGTTAGACTTGGTAAAGGTTTGGTTTAGTAACCGTTGACTGGTGACGGTGGCTTCAATATTTTCGAGTTCGAGTTCAACGTTCGGTAAGGCGCTAAAGCCTTGTCTGGCTTCGGTAATCCCTGCTCCTAATACATTGAGGCTTCCCGGTTTAATGGGTTGCGGTTCGACGAGGTTGAGGGTGGGCGCGATCGCGATGCTATAGTTTTCAATGAGATATTGTTCGCCGTCGTATAACGCACTCATCGGCACGTTCCGCAGTACGCCGTCAGCAATGAAAACCAGAGTTTTTATCTCTTTTCGGGCTAAATCGGCTTCAATGGGGCGAATCAGCCAATTATACAGCTTTTCCGAGCGTTCTAAGCGCTTTTTGTTAAAGGCACGTTCTCGGAAACTGGCTAACGACAAGCGATAATCTTCAACGCTTTGTTGAATTTCGGCGTTTGAGAGGGGGGTGCTATAGTTGCGTAACGGTTGACCGGGAATGGCGGCAATGACTTCGAGGCGATCGCGTAGAATAATAGAATAGAAAATCGCTGATTGAGAATCTACTTGGTCGATTTGTACTTCTTGGGCATCTAAACAAGCATCCCGGAAAAAGTTGTCCAACTCTGCCAACTGCAACAACTCCAGAGTTTTACGCGCTTGTTGTAAATCTTCCTGACTGGCATTGGGTTGCAGCAACAAATCCACCAACTCGCGATATACCGGTTCGACAGTTTCTCGGAAAGAAAACTGCACATCGGAACTCACCGAAACCAAATCGCTCCGCAGCGATTGTAACGTTTTGACTGCTTGATTATAAGACGCGATCGCCTTGGGACGTTGTTTTTGCTGCTTATAAATCCGTCCCAACTGCCAAGACAACTGATAAGCAACATCCCCCGCATTCGCCGTCTGCGCCAAAATTAACGCCTGTTCCGTCGCTTTCTCGGCCTCGCTATACCGCTTTTCGGTTTCGTACAACTGCCCCAAAAAGCCCAACGCCGCAGCTTCAGCGCGTTTATCTTTAAAATCTTGCGCTTGTTGCAGCGCCAAAGCTAAATCCTCCGCAATAGCCTTAGAACTAATCCCAGAAGCCGTTTCCTTGAGCGTCATCAAGTTTTTAGCCAAATTAATCCGCCCATAAATTCCCGTTAAATTCGGCGGTAAACTAGCTAACTCTGCCTTAATTTCAGCCGCTAAAGCCAAACCTTCATTACTTTTGCCCTCATTTGCCAGCAAACTCAACTGATTCAACTGCCCTTGTAAGCGCAAGGACGTTGAAGGCGCGATCGCCACCGCCCGGCTATAATAATCTAAAGCAATTTCGATGGGATTCACCTCATCGGTTGCTTGCTGCAACTGCGCCGCATTCCCCAAACTAATCAACGCCTCGGTTTGGGCTGTTTTATCCCCTAAACTCTCTGCTAGGGTCAAACTTTCTTGTAAAACCGTTGTTGCATCTCGCAACTGTCCCGAAGCCCGCAACACCTCCCCCAAACTCTGTAACGCCTTTGCCTTCAAAACACTATCGGGCTTTGCCGTCAACCGTTGCTGAATTTCGGCTAACTGCAAACTCGCTTGATTGTACAGCCCCAACGCTCGCAACGCCTGGACGCGGTTGAGTTGATTGCGCGTCAGCCCTGTATCGTCCTGTAACGCCTTATAAGCCGCCGTTGCCTCTGTCCAAACATCTAACGCGGTTTGCGAGTCTCCTTGGGCAAAAAGTAACTGTCCTGTGGCTTCTTGGATTTGTGCCTGTAACAGTCCTTTTTCATTCGTCGTCAATGCTTGCGCCAATTGGGAACTATTATCAAGAGCTTGTTCGGCGGCAGTAAGATTGCCAATTTTGAGATAAATTAAGCCCAAATTGCGATAAGCCAACGCCTGGGTAAAACCATCCGGGGACGCGATCGCGCCCTGTAAGATAGCAATAGCGTCTTGATATCGTCCCGCTTCGTATAACCGTTGGGCTTCTCCTTCTAGGGCGATGGTTTCTGCCACCTCCCCTTGGGGCGCAACTCTCGCCCATCCCGGCTGACTCAACCCCACCCCACAAGTCACCGAAAGTACCCAAGCCGATATTAAAAGTTTAATGTTTGTCATTGGTTGTTGGTTATTGGTTATAGTCATTCCAATTAAGTTCCGTAAATTCACGCTTAATTTTTTTGAGTCCGTGAAAGCGGACTTTGCCCTCGTTAGCCCCAGATTTTAATCTGCGGGCGGGAATCACGGTTTTGACTTGGAATTACTATATTGGTTATTTTTTCCCCGAATTTCATAATTCATAACTCATAATTCATAACTCGTTGCCACAAATCGGATAAGCATAACCCTGCGCCCCCATTTCAGCATTCGGTGCAACCGCCGTTAACTCAATCTGACCGGATGGAGTCACCACCCAAC
>JBKHDX010000305.1:0-4461 GCA_046541115.1 Spirulinaceae cyanobacterium
TGCTAAAAAAACTGATTACTGATAACTGATAACTGATGACTGAAAAGCCCACTGCTAAAAAAACTGATTACTGATAACTGATAACTGATGACTGAAAAGCCCACTGCCTAAAAAACTGATGACTGATGACTGATGACTGATAACTGAAATTACTCCGCATCCATTTTGGGTAACTTAAACACATAGCGATAACCCGCCCCCGCTGTGCCTTGAATGGCAATTTTACCGCCATGGAGTTCTGCCAAATGACAACTTAGCACCAAACCCAACAACTGACGATAACTATCATCGAAGGCTATCTCTTGTAATTGTTCCAGTTTCTCTAACGCCGATAAAGAACTGTTGGTGAGAATTTGGTAACTCGCGGGTAAATCAAAACCCTCTGAATCTTCTCCGGGTTTAGAACTCATCGTCCCGAAATCCAGGCTCTTGGTTGGAGGATACATTTCCACTTGGGGTAAACCCTCTCCGAGCCAAGGATGAGACACCCACACCGCAATATTGAGATAATTTTCCTTGCGAGAAATGTGAATTCGCACCTCGCTTCCGGCTTCAGAAGCTTGAATCACCGTATAAACGAGGTAATACAGCATTTGCCGCACTTTTTCTTTATCCAACAGCCAAATCCGATGACCGGGTTCGACAGAAAGGCGGAGTTGCTGCCGTTCTTGTTTAGCGATGTGATATAGGTTGTTAATGGCTTGCTGACATAACATTTCGATGTCAACCGGGGCCAGTTGCAAGTGGGAGAGATTGTCTTTAAATACCCCTAAACCGACAATTTCTTCGACCAAAGATAACAAATGCTGGCCGCTGTTATGGATAATGCCAACGTATTCTTTTTGTTTGTTAGTCAGGGGCCCGTAAACCTCTCGTTCTAATACTCGGGCCATTCCCATCACCGAAGTTAAGGGGGTGCGTAACTCCTCAGTTAAATGGCTCAACAACTTGACCTTCAGAATGTCCATCGTGGTCAGGGAATCCGGATCGATGCCATCTAATGAGGTCGATTTTTTTGAGGGGGTTGAGGAAAGATGAGGACGAGGAGAGAGGGAATCGACAAAGACGGTTTGTTCGTGGGGCGATTTTTGGTTTTCTTGGCGCAAGCGAGATTGCTCAAATTCGCTCATACACCAACGAGCCGTTAAATTGAGAACGTCTACATCGGTTTGGGTAAAAGATCGCGGCTGTACGTCCCAAATCGCCAACGCCCCAATACATTGCCCTGTCGGGGTGAGTAACGGTACACCTAAATAAGCTTGTACGCCGTACTGCTGAAATAATAAACTGCGGGAGAAAATCCCATCTAGGGCCACCTGATTGACAATCAAGGGTTGATGGCTGTCGATGACATAAGTCGAAAATGATTCATCGCGGGGTAAATGACGGGAAGCCGCTAACTCATTCATTAAACCGATGCGGGATAAACCCACTGCTGCTTTGAACCACAAACGATCCTTGACGATTAAACCTAAAATGCCAATGGGAGCATTGAGTAAACGAGCGGCGGTTTGAACAGCCTCGTCAAACAGGGGGATTGTTTCATGACGCAACAACCCTAGGTGTTCTAGTTGTGCCAAACGTTCTTGTTCGCGAGCCGTTGGCGTTAATCCATCAAGACGGCAAAACATTTTACTACTCAAATTAACCATAGTACCCTTAATCCCAGTTCCCACATAAGCTGCTGCGATCGCGAATTGTTGGATGTTAAAATTTATATCTTTGGTTTGGTGTTAAACCTAGAGTTCCCCAGTTTCGACTGAGAAGCAACAGGGCGACCCAGGGCGCGATCGCTGTTTAGCTAGTCCAGGCTGGATGAGACAGCAGCGACGTAAACGCCCGCGATCCCCGCAGTTGATTGGATAAGGGTAAATGACCTTTAGGCGCACTCAAATCCCAAATAAATTCATTGGGGTAGCGGGTCCAGCGATTGCCACTTTTCCAAGCGATCTTACCCCAAATTTTATTAAAATTTTTACCTTGAGATAACCAAATTTCCCGTTGTACCGAAAAGCCAAATTTGCCTTCGGAGTGTATCAGCCATAAGTTATCAATGGTTTGTAAATCGGTAGCCGGAAAGTTCTCGACTTCTGAAAAGTAGAGCCATTGGCGCTCTAGGGCCGATTCTCCAGCGAGTTCGCACATTTTGAGTAGGGTGAGGCGGTCTGCGGCTTGAAAGTCTCGGTCAGCCAAGAGTTTTTGCAGGGGCTTGTAGTCGATGTTGCGATCGGAGTTGAGGGGAACAATACCGTGGGGAAAGTGGGCCTGCAAAAAGCTTTGAATTTCGGGATCGGTTGTGTCATAAAGGGTTTGATACGCTTTCCCTACAGCAATCGATAAGCCTTGGGGGGCTTGAATTTTGAGAAAGTCCTGCAATACTGCTAAACCTGTCGCTCCTTGGGTTGCCAGTTGGTCAATAAATTGCAGTTGCTTTTTCGGGGAAGACTCTGACTGTAACTGAGCGAGAGGGTCATCAGCAACGGAGGCTAAGTTGGGGTCAGTCATGGAATTTGTTTAGGAATTAAGGCTAATCAAAAATTAAAGGCAGCGAAGGGCAACGATCGCAAGTCCTTCATACTCTAACCTAAGACTGAAGACCGCCTTCAGACAAGCACAGATCGCAAAATTGCCTAGGGGTCAGGGCGCGATCGCCCCGGTAAATTATCTTAGATGTTGGAACCGTAGGGGAATTTGGTGGAAATCAGTTGATATGATAATGGGAACAAGCCCCACCCTGAGATTTGTTAACATCGGGTATTCCCCCCCCAGGGGTGCGATCGCATCCCAATCCCCCAAAAAACCATTGCCAGTTACAAAGGAAGCTATTTCCATGTCTGAGTCAGTCGCCAAGCAGCAAAGGACAACCCCTGGGTCTTCATCGAGTCCCATTCAACCTTGGTCTGTCGAACGAGAAGCCGATCGCCTCATGGACGATCTCTTTTCAGACCTCGACAGTTTACTCGATGGCGCGAATCAATTACCCACCGAACCCGCTCAACCCGATTACGTCTGCCTTAAGCCCGTTGCCATCCCCTCGTTAGATTTGACCCCCTCCCCGGTCACCGAAGAAACCATTACCGAAAGCGCTCCGCCACCCAATCCCTCCCCCGCGCCCAAAACATCACCAGCCCCTAAAAAAAGAGGCATTGGACGCTATTTAGACAAAATTTTGTTTGGCGTGGCCTTTACCTCCTTTCTCGCGGTTTTAGGCTGGTTAATCGTCGAGGGCAAAATTGACATCCAGCGCTTTTTACCGCAATCGGCCCCCTCGTCTTCTCTCCCCCAAGATGCCGTAGCCACAAGCGGCGAAATCGATCCCGAATTTGTCAACTATATGTTGCGATCGCTCGAACTGATCGAAAACCAACCTCAAACCGGCCAAGCCCTACCCGCCGCCCCCGGTACTGTCGATCCGGTTACGGGCAATCCCACCGCCCCGCAAGTGCAATGGGTTCCTTATCCGGTGTACATTCCTTACAACCCAGGGGAAAACTCCACCGCCAGCTCCTTGTTACCGCCGCCCCCAGCGACCAATTCCAATCCGACACCTCAAGCTCAAGCCTCTCCCCAAACCGAAACCCCAGCAACCCCACAACCCCAAGCCTCACCGAGTCCGGCTAATCCTCCCCAAACCCCAGAACCCTCCCCCGCTGTGGCTCCCCTCCCTTCTAAGTTGCACACCTTGGTCGGCGTAATTGAATTAGGAGACGGTTCTACTGCCGCTTTGTTTAAAATTGATAATACAACCCAACGCATCGGCGAAGGGGAACCCATTGGTGATAGCGGTTGGACATTGGTTTCCGCGGCCAATCAAAACGCCGTGGTTCGTCGTAATGGTGAAGTGCGATCGGTGTACGTTGGCCAAGAGTTTTAAGCAAAAATTATGGGTTTATTTGACGATTTCAGCCAGTTCCTAGAAACCCGCTTAGAGGAGTTTCTACGCAGTCATCCTCATCTAGAGTTACAAGCCCTAGAGGAGCAGTTGCGCGAGCAAGAAGACGACACTCTGCGCTTAATTTTAAGCTTGCAGCGCGAAGAAAAGCAGCTAGAGCAAGAAATCCTCGATCTCGCTCAAGATATCAAGCGCTGGCACGAACGCATGGAAAAAGCCAATGCTTCAGGCCGTCAAGACCTCGCTCAAGCTGCCCAGGAACGAGAAGCGGCACTTTTGCGTCAAGGCAATCAACGCTGGGGTCAAATGCAGGGCTTGAAAAACCGTATTAACCAAGCCAAAGATTTAGTGCGCCAAATTCAACGCCGCCGCGACGAAGTAAAAGCGGAATTTGCCCGGGTCAAAGCCACCCAAGCCCAAACCCAAGCCCAAACCTCTCCGAGTTGGGATAGTGGTTGGCAAAAAGCCAGTAGTTACCGTGCTTATAATCGCGCTGTAGACCCCCTCGAAAAGCAATTTCAAGATTGGGAAGCAGACGCGGAGTTAGAGCAGATGAAGCGTAATCTTTA
>JBKHDX010000306.1:0-4427 GCA_046541115.1 Spirulinaceae cyanobacterium
ATCCCTCCCCCACCTGCTGCGCGAGGTGGGGGTATCAAAGGAGTTTTTTGATGAAACCTAATATTGTTGTTATTGGTGCTTCTGCTGGCGGATTTGAGGCACTTAAACAGTTATTTACCCAATTGCCAGGCAAAATAGAAGCATCTTTTTTTGTAGTTTTACACATTTCACCGACTTCTCCGAGTTATTTGGCTTCGTTGCTGAACAAGGCTAGTTCTCTGACTGTTAAAAATCCAGAAGATGAGGAGAAAATTCAAAAGCGTCATGTTTATGTTGCCCCTCCCGACCACCATTTATTGGTGAAGCAGGATGCTATACGGCTGTATCGCGGCCCCCGTGAAAATCGCCATCGTCCGGCGGTCGATCCTTTGTTTCGTTCGGCGGCGGTGGCTTACAATGTACAAGTGCTGGGTATTATTTTGTCAGGTATGCTTGATGATGGTAGTTCGGGGTTGTTGGCCATCAAGCAATGCGGCGGTATTACAATGGTACAAGACCCAAAGGATGCTCAATATCCGGATATGCCCCGTAATGCGATCGCGGCAGTTCAAGGGGTAGATTATCAACTGCCAGTGGCGCAAATGGCAGACGCGATCGTCAAAATCACCCAAACACCCAATCGCAAAACTTTAGCAATTCCTGACAATATTAAAACCGAGGCGCTGATTTCCGAGCGTATTTTTAGCGATATTTCGGGGACGGAAACCCTGGGTTCGTTGATTCCGATGAGTTGCCCGGAGTGTGATGGCCCGTTGTGGCAAATTGATACCGATGCGGTACGACGGTATCGCTGTCATCTGGGTCATAGTTTTACGGCAAAAACCCTACTGAATAGTCAAGATGAGACGTTAGAAAAGGCTTTGTGGGCGGCGATGCGGATGATGGAGGAGCGATCGCGTTTGTCCTTTTCCATGGCAGAAAATGAAACCCACAAGGGCCGTCATCGGTCGGCAGCGATATTGTACGAACGAGCCAAAGAATCAAAAGCCCACGCCCAAATCTTGAAAAAGCTACTCGCTGATTCTAATTAAGTCCCCATTTTAGCAGAAAATTGACTAAATTTACAGTTTTATTGCTAATTTACTTTTAAACTAAACTAAATCCTCGAATTATTAGCCCTCATTTGATTTTTCCTATTATTTCCATTTCGTTAAACATTGAAGAAAAGTGATAAGCTTTATCTAAGTTACTTCCGAAATGATTTCCTGTGCTGCGAACAATATTAGGCAACCGTTACTGCTTAAATCATGATGACGAAATAACGGTAAAAACTTGCATTTAACTTGAACTCAGAATGTCTAATCACCACGATAATGAAAATAATGCCTTAAATCGTAACTCAGACGAATCAGCCCAACGCCAGCAACGAGTCCAGGAAGCGATCGAACGGGTTTTACTACAAGAATATTCGCCGCCTTGTGTCATTATTAACGAACAGCACGAAGTTGTTTATTTTTTCGGCCGCACGGGTAAATATTTAGAACATTCTCAAGGCATTCCGAGTAATAATATTTTTGATTTAGCTTGCCGGGGTTTGCACTTAGATTTACACCATGCCATTGAAGCAGCATTAGCAAATTGTCAAACAGTCATGCGCCAACAAGTGGCCATTGAAGATGAAGACCGGATGCAATTTGTCGATTTAATTGTGCATCCGGTTAAAGATATTACTCAAGATGATAACTTCTTAATAATTATCTTTAAAGAGTCTGTGGCTGCGCCTAAATTTCTAGAAAATGGAGTAGATCGAGAGCGCGAAACGGGTTCATTGCGCGAATTAGAGCTTGAATTAAAAACCACCAAAGAATATTTAAGAACGACAATAAAGGAACTAAAATCTGCAAATCAAGAACTAGAATTAGCCAATGCAGAATTATCAGCGGTAAATGAAGAACTACAATTTTCCAACGAAGAAATACAAACTTCAACGGAAGAAATCCAGTCGATTAATGAAGAATTAGAAACGGTTAATACTGAGTTACGCAACAAAGTTGAAGAACTCCATGAGGTTAATAGTGATGTCCAAAATTTCTTAGAAAGTAACAATATTGCCACGATATTTTTAGATCGACAACTGAAAATTAAGCAGTTTACGCCGATCGCGACGGATTTGTTGAACTTGATTAAAACCGATATTGGCCGCCCCATTACTGACATTGCTTTATCGTTAGAAGATGTCGATCTTGCCCAGGATATTTTTGAGGTTTCAAAATCGCTGCTTCCCCTCGAAAAAGAAGTGCGAATCGCCCCAGAAAATCGGCATTATAAAATGCAGATTATGCCTTATCGTACTGTCGAAAATACTATTGATGGGGTAGTTATTACCTTTGTTGATATTACTGATTTACGCGCAGCCAGAAATAAAGCCGAACGTCGGGCCCAACAACAAAGTGCGATCGCGGAGATCGGATTATATGCTATTCAAAATCCGAATTTTCAGGGGATTTGCGATCGCGCCGTTGCCATTATTTGTAGTACATTACCTTGTGATTTTTGTAGTTTATTTCAATGTCAAGAGAATGGCGACCATTTGGTGTTAACTGCTGGCACAAATTGGCCAGAAGACTTGATGGGTCATGCAGTTTTTGACATTCATGATTCCCAAGTGGGTTACACCCTCAGTCAAAACGATCCCGTAGTTGTGGACAACGGCAACGCCGAAAATCGCTTTACCCTCTTGCCCATTTTGCGCGATCGCGGCATTGAAACCAAAAGCGGTTTAACCGTTACCATTTACGGACTTGAGCGTCCTTATGGCGTTTTAGCGGTTCATACCTGCGAAGCGGATCAATACACCTCAGAAGATGCCTCTTTTGTGCAAGCGATCGCCAATACCATTTCTGCGGCTTACCAACGCCATCAAAGAACCGAAGCCCTTGTCCAAAGTAGCGATCGCTTCGATCTTGCCATTGAAGCCGGCCAAATGGGTATTTGGGAATATGATGTCAAAAGTGGTTTATCGAGTTGGAACGAGATCGAATACAAACTCTTTGGACTAAATTTTGCCGAAGTCAAACAAGCGAGTGCTGAATTATTCTTTCAATGCGTTCATCCAGAAGACAAAGAGCGAGTGAGACAGAATTTTGATGAAAAAATTGCTCAAAAAGAAGAATTTACTGACGAATTTCGCATTCTTCTTCCTAATGGAAAAGTACGATGGCTGGCCGCGAGGGGTCGCACCATCACAGACGAACAAGGCAATGCCGTGAAAGTGATTGGCGTAAACTACGATGTGAGCGATCGCAAACAAAACGAAGAAGCCCTCAGAGAAGCAGACCGACGCAAAGACCGATTTCTAGCGGCCCTCGGTCACGAACTCCGCAACCCCCTCAATGCGTTGTATCAAAGCCTGACCCTGCTCAAAGAAGCCCCCGGTCGCGAAGGTCAAGTTCAAGAGATCATGGAGCGTCAAATCCGATTGCTGACGCGGTTAACCGACGATCTCCTGGATGCTTCTCGTTTGGCTTATGACAAAATTCAGGTCGATTGCGAACCCCTGAAACTGGTTCAAATTCTGCAAAACGTGATTGAAGATTGCCGCACCGATCTCACTCAAAAAAATCTCCAATGCCATCTTCAGTCCCCCGATGAGGCAATCTGGGTGAATGGTGACACCACTCGTCTGACCCAGGCTTTTGTCAATGTACTGCACAACGCCATTAAATTTTCCCACGAAGGGGATGGGATTGAGATTACTCTAGAATGCACAGAACAAAAAGTTACGGTCGCGATCGTCGATTCTGGTTTTGGTATGACGACCGAAGCCCTCAACCGCATTTTTACCCCCTTTAGCCAAGAAGAAAACAGCCGCAAACAAAGCGGAGGTTTAGGTTTAGGTTTATCCCTAACGCAGGGTATTGTTGAACTGCATGAAGGTCGAATTTGGGCAACCAGTGAGGGTTTAGGATACGGTTCCCAAATCTATATCGAACTGCCGCGTATTGCCAATCCTGACCAATCACGCGATCGCGATTCGACCCCTGCCTCAAATGCGGCTCCAACCCGCCTATCTTTCCGCATCCTGGTCATCGAAGACAACCTCGACTCGGCCCTCCTCATTCAATTGCTGTTAGAAGGCTTAGGCTGCGAAATTGAGATGGCTGACAGCGGCGAAGCCGGGCTTGCCAAAGCGCGAACCTTTAAGCCTGATTTGATTATTAGCGATATTGGTTTACCCGGAGACATAGACGGTTATGATGTGGCTCAAACTGTTCGCAATGATGAGGAGTTGCGATCGGTTTACCTGATTGCTATGAGTGGCTACGGTCAACCCGAAGATAAGGCTAAAGCCCAAAATGCGGGTTTTGATGTCCACATTACCAAACCCGTGAATATTAATGAAATTCAGCAGTTGATTCAATCTCAATTGAGCCAGTGAGCAATTACCAATTACCAATTACCAATTACCAATTACCAATTACCAATTA
>JBKHDX010000307.1:0-4421 GCA_046541115.1 Spirulinaceae cyanobacterium
TACCTCATTGAAAAACAAGAATAGCTAAGACTGTCGCTTCCACTCCGCAATTTTCCAAGTATTCAAATCCCAGGGAGTCAACTCTAACCCCTCAATTGTATTGCTCACTCCCACCACTTCAGCCCGGTCAACAATCGGCATTACAATAATATTATCGACCAGCATATCGTTCATTTCGATGAAAATTTGGCGGCGTACTTCTGGGTCGAGTTCCTGACTACTGGCTTCCCACAGTTGGTCATATTCAGGGTTGCAATACCGCGAAACATTATCTCCAGTCCAGTTATTTTCCTGCTGGGGAATTTGGTTACAAGTGTAGGTTTGCATATAGCTTCCGGGGTCGGGATTTGTATTTCCCGTCGTGAACATTTGTAAGTCCGCTTGGAAGCGTTCGGTAGTGTCGGTACTGGCGGGGTCTCCTGAGAAGAAAATGCTTGCATCAATACTTCTCAATTCAACGCCTACCCCAATTTCTTCTAAAGCTTGTTTGACAATTTCTTGAGTTTTCTGACGCACCGGATTCACAGACGTTTGAAAAATAATCGTCATTTCTGTCCCGTCTTTATCGCGAGTTCCGTTATTATTACTATCAACCCAACCCGCTTCATCTAATAACGCCGCAGCTTGTTCGAGGTCAAATTCATAACGGGTATTACTCGAACGAAATTCTTCGGGAAGGACTAAAAAGTTAGCTGTTGCGTCTCCTGTAGGGCCGTACAATTGATTGGCAATACTATCGCGGTCAATAGCCAGATTAAACGCTTGACGGACATTTTCATCGGTTAAGAAAGGATGCGGGGCTTCGAGGCTAGAACGTTCCCCGTTAACTTCTTCATTAGGATTTGTTTGATTAATTAAAATCCGTTCGACGAGAGAATTAGGAATCGTTACAACTTCCCCTTGTCCGGCATTTGCGAGTTCTTGAAGGACTGGGGCTTCCAGTTGTAAATTATAAGCAAAGTCCGCATCTCCGGTTTGTAAAACAGCCCTTGCTGCTGAAGTTGCGTCTCCTCCTCCTTTCAATTCAATCCGTTGAAAGCCCACATTTTCTGCATCTCGATAATTGGGATTTGCTTCATAAACTACCGTGTCTCCCGGCTTAAATTCAACTACGCGAAAAGCCCCGGTTCCAATGGGGGTTAAATTCGCGGGGGCTTGTCGAGCATTTGTATTGTTATACTCTTCATAAATATGTTTGGGTAAAATCATCCCTTCGGTTCCCACAAAGTTTAAATACCAAGCAGGATTGGGTTGTTTGAAATTAACTTTTACTGTTTCAGAATCCAGGGCTTCTACCGACTCAATCACTTCATAAGTTCCCGCAGTCGTTGTCCCGACATCAGGATTCGTAATAAACTCAAACGTAAACACCACATCTTCTGCGGTAAACGGTTCCCCATCAGACCATGTTAAATCCGGCTTGAGTTTCCAAGTCACGGAACGTCCATCTTCGGCTAATCCCCCGTTTTCTAGAGTTGGAATCTCTGCGGCTAAAAAGGGGATCATTTCGCCATTATTATCAAAACTTGCTAGGGGTTCAAGGGTAATACGACTGGCTTCGGAGTCTTTAAATCCCGTGGAGAGATGAGGATTTAAAATGGTGGGGGCTTGCCAATAAAGGAGTCTTAAAGTGTTAGAATCGCCAGTAGTTGTAACGGTGGTATTTTGATTTTGTGCCGGGGGGTTACACGCCGTTAAACCAAGGGTTGCAGGGACACATAATAGGGCAAGGAGGCTGAGTTGAGAAGCGATATGAGTGGCAGTCTTTTTCATAGATTCGGCTGAGGTGGAAGTTGAACGAGATTATACCTGATTCTCAGGTAAATTGCAGTAATTTATGAATTCAAAAAGTTTTGCCGATGAGTTACTGTTTTTTTGTTATTGGTTATTGGTTTCCTCCAATTTTCCAATAGCTTTGTGTTAATCAAATTTTGCATTTCTATAAACGAGGTTATAGGGTTCACATCTCATTTATAAATACTATAGTAATTCTAAGTCAAAACCATGATTCCCGCCCGCAGATTAAAATCTGGGGCTAACGAGGGCTAAGTCCGCTATTACGGACTCAGAAAATTAAGCGTGAATGTACGAAACTTAATTGGAATGACTATAACCAACAACTAATAACTAATAACTAATAACCAATAACCAATAACTATTTCAACTTCCGTTTTCCCCCTAAAGCAAACAGCCAAATATTTACAGTGAACCAATGTAAAATAATCGCAGGCCAAAGCGATCGCGTCAACCCATAAGCGATCGCGCAGGCGATTCCCAACAATGCCGTTAAAGTCAGAAATGAGGGGTCAAAAAAGGTTGGATGTCCTTGTGGATAGAAATGACGGGCATTAAAAGGATGATAAAAAATAAATAAAATCGTACTCAAACTCCCCCAAAATAACCAAACCCAAGTATTCGCATTTTCGAGGGGACTGGGTAACAATAAACCGCGAAAAAACCATTCTTCGGTGAAAGCGGGTAGCCAAAAAGTTGAAAATAGTTTCAGCCAATCGAAATCCCAACGCCATTCTAAAAAACCTGTCGTCATTCCTGAAGGAATCGCGATCGCGCCATATAATAAAGCAATTACCCCTAAAATAAGCCAATCTGATGCCGTCGGAATTGTTGTTAATCCCATCACAGCCCGACCAAATAAAGTTGATAACACAGGTATTTTGCCAAATAAAATTGTAGGTGCGACGGGGAAAATTAAATTAGTTTCTCCTCTGACTTGAAAGCTCTGTAACGCCCATAATTTCGCATTGTAATCGAGGAAAAGATTAGCCAAAGTATCTTGACCGCGACGAGGCATCATCGTCCGCCAACTCAAGACAACCGCGAGCAGGCGATTATCCCGCACAAAGCGATCGCCTACTCCTGCCAATTTCTCCGCATTTTGCCGCCAATCGGGGCGCACAATTCCCAAGGGGGTAAGGTTGCGCTCTAAGGCTTCTCCTAACTGCTGTAAGACTTGAAATCGTTGGGTTTGGGGATGGTTGGGATGTTGTTGCAACCAAGCCTGAATCCCCGGTTGGGAATCTACCTGCTGTTTTACCTGTTCGATGGCAATATAAAGGGCTTGGCTGGAGTCCTGAACGCAAGAGGTAGCAGGGGTTACAGTGGCACTCCCTGTCCCGTCTCCGGTGCGGTAACGGGCCATCATAATATCGAGTTGTTGACGAAGGGACTGCAAAGGTGAGATAATTGCCCCATCGAAATTGTAAAGTTGAGTTATGGCTTCTAGCTTGACTAATACATCAACCACCGGACGCATTCCCAACCAACCGCGCTGCAAATCCCCCATATAATTCGACCAATGAGCATTTCCGGCGATAATCCCGTTAGTATTGTGGGCATACACCTGCTGATACACGATATCCCAGCGTAGCTCATCGGTAAAGGCATCTCGCACGACCGTCCCGACTCCGAAAGAAAAGTGTCCCGTCGTGGTGGCAAAAACCGAGTTTATATCGCCCAATTCCCCACCAATGCCGCCAAAAAGGTGTAAAATCAGGGCGCGATCGCCTGCTTGCCAATCCTGAATAGCTTTCCCTTTCGTTTCTCCTTTAGGATCGATTAAAGTTGTGGTAACTGTACCGGCGCGATCGCGAGTATTTTCCCACAAATCCGGCAGAGAATCCCGTCCCAAAACCACCTGCTGCGGTTGCAACTGTAACAGCAACCGAGGCGCGATCGCCTGTATCGTAAACATACCCTGGCGATCCTTTGCGCCGTAAATATACCATCCCTGTTCCCCCGCAGATAAGTCTTCCAGGGCTTCAGGAGTCGCAAACCCTACCCCCGTCCGGTCTGGGGGTTGCGTCGGAAAGCGCATTATCTCCGTTACCCCGTCAAACTCCCCCGAATCCCGGTTGTAGTGACGCACCGTTAACCTGTCCCCATCCCTCCCCAGAATCTTCACCAAGCCATAAAACCGTCCCGTGACCTGAATCGGGTCATCCGCAATTTTCAGGGTGTTTCCCGCCCATTTAACGCCCTCTAGACCCACGATTACATCATCATTGGGTCTCGCACCCGCCAAAGATTGCAACGGGCCAATCGGCAAATTATTATCTAAACGAGTTGGGTAAATAATGCTTGGATTCGGGCTATTTTTGATTTTTTGACTTAATTTAACCTTCGTGGTTACTGCGTTTAAATAAGCCCTAATTTCCGGCATTTCCTGCCATTCTAAACGCACCCTCTCCCCTTGCAAATTTTGGGCATTTTCGGGGGCATGATACACCTCAAACCAAACCCAATCTTTCCCAGAATTGACCTCCATTTCTTCAACCGAAGGCAAAATTAACCGTCCTACCCAATCTCCTACCGCTTGATACAACTGCGGGTTAATTTCTTGCTCTAGGGGATAAAAACTCGGTTGATTAAATGCCGCTTTTTGACTGAGGCCATAACTCGAC
>JBKHDX010000308.1:0-4393 GCA_046541115.1 Spirulinaceae cyanobacterium
TTTCATAATTGAGTCTCGTTTAAACAGTAAATGCCCACAACGGTTAATTGTTTGGGTGAGTTCTGTATTCTTCTCGGCAGTAAGGGGTCTGTTTTATGCAAGAATTT
This sequence comes from Spirulinaceae cyanobacterium, assembly GCA_046541115.1. Lineage (GTDB taxonomy): Bacteria > Cyanobacteriota > Cyanobacteriia > Cyanobacteriales > Spirulinaceae > Jaaginema. The sequence continues at coordinate 108 of JBKHDX010000308.1, forward strand.
ATTTTTTTCTCAAAAAGGCGGCAGCATGAGTTGGGCAGAAGAAAAACTGAAAGATGTCAATCTTGGGGATATAGCAGTACGTCTTACAGTTAGGACAATTACCCTCACCCCAACCCCTCTCCCAAATTAGGAGAGGGGCTGCTGGTTGTTATTGGGAATTACTATAGAATATGCCCACAACCTCTCTAGACTTCCAGACCAGAATTGATAAACTCGGCTACCAATTTTCACCCTGTTACCACCCAAAAACTTATACCTGCTTGGCTTTTGGGTGAAGGATTTGTACTTCTTGACTTTCTTAAATCCTGGTGGTCTTACTCCTTCCTGGTATTGAAATTACTATAACTTTGGGACAAAACCAAGTGACTGTAAAGCTGAAAGGCTGCATCCCATAAATTGGGTTCGTTGCGTTTGATGTCGAGACGGGAGGGAATGCGGCTTAACACTTCTTGGAAACCAAACGCGGTTTCTGCAAAGAGATTAAAATCTTGAGCAATGGGAATATGAGGAAGATGGGCATCGAGAAATTGGTTGAGTTTTTGCCAATTTTGACTGACGGTTTCCCGGTTAGGAGAGGTGGGTTCGGGGGATAGGGAAATGCCTTGCTGAAATTGATAGTTGCGATCGCACAACCGTAAAACAGCTTTGCGGCTGGGAAGATGGAGATCGCAGATATGAACGTAATCCTGGGTTTGCATTTTGCGCTGAAACTGGTTTTTGGCATCCCAGGTAAACACCGATTCAAGCCAAGGGACGCGGCCTTCGACGCGATGGCTGACCTCCGACCAATCAAACTGCATTGAACCCACTTGACCTTGCTCGTTTTGGCAACGGGCGGTGACTTGAGGTTGAGCAAACTGAAAATAATTGACGTTATAGACTTCTGAAGCCGCGATCGCGCCTAAAGAAGCATAAAAGTGAGGAATTTGGGCTTTAGTAAGGTCTTTACTGTATAACCGTAACTCTCCTAACTTCCCGGTGCGATATAACCGCCAGCCGCGACTGGGAAGTTGCAAACGGGCGGTATAAGCATCCAGTTTAAAGATTTTGGCGAATCGTTGCGCGGCGAGTTGTTTGTGTTCGGTGGCGATTGGTTTTAAAATCAAGACTCCCGGCTGCATTCCATCGGGCGCAGCCAGGGCTTTTTCGAGTCTGGCGGCGCGATGTTGTTGTTCGAGGGCTTCGAGTCGCGTAATGCCCTGACGCAACTGTTGCATTAATTTGGGATGAGTGGTTTGTGGCAAAAGTTGGCGGTAGCATTTGAGGGCATAACCTTTTTTACCCCTCGCTTCATGAATGCAAGCCGCATAATACTGGACCCAAGGGTTATCCGGATCGCTTGTGAGGAGAGGCTTGAGCAAGCGAATGGCAGTAGAATAGTCTTGAATTTCTAGGGCTGTGGCAACTTCGTTGTACATAAACTTCAGAAAATCGGTTCGGGGTGAATCGTGGTAAATTGTGGTGGATTTAAGACCGGGTTCGCTTCTGTACTCACTCGCCATCCCCAGAAAAGTTTACGCCTGACATCCTAGCATTCAAAGGTTGTGGGTTGTTGGTTAAAACAAACGCTAAACTGTAACTGTTGCGGCGTTTCTAAATTATGAAACACTTTGAGAAAGCAAATCCAGAATTGGGCGATCGCGTGCCTCCCGGTCAATATCTCGCCAAGGGCTTTCCCGTCTTAACTTACGGCGACACCCCCGAAATTGAGACTAGCGATTGGCAACTGCGAATCTGGGGCTTAACCACTCCTCGTACCTTTACTTGGGACGACATGATGAGTCTTCCCCAACACGATTTTACCGCCGATTTCCACTGTGTCACCCGTTGGTCAAAGTTGGATGTCAAGTGGACGGGTATTAAAATAACAGATTTCCTCGCTCAAATCGACCTCGAACCCAAAACCACTCACGTTCTTCAACATTGTTACGGCGGTTATACCACCAATGTTGCCCTCGCTGATTTTAGCCGCGACGAGAACTTTTTGGCCCATACCCTGTTTGGAGAACCCCTCAGCGCCCCTCACGGCGGCCCGATGCGAACGGTAATTCCCCATCTTTACGCTTGGAAAAGTGCAAAATGGATTAATGGCTTAGAATTTTTGTCGAGCGATCGCATGGGTTTTTGGGAACGCAATGGCTATCATCATCGCGGCGATCCTTGGACAGAAGAGCGTTACAGCAATTAGTTTCTCTATCAAGTTTTATGATCGAACTTCACTGTCACACCACCTATTCCGACGGTACGCTCACCCCGACTCAGTTGGTGGAAACTGCGGCTACTCATGGGGTTAAAGCCCTCGCCATTACCGATCACGATACCGTTTCCGGGTGGCCCGAGGCGATCGCGGCGGCCCGAGATTATAATATTGAAATTGTGCCAGGAGTAGAACTGAGTACCGTTCACAACGAGCGATCGCTGCATATTCTCGGCTTTTATCCCGACCCCGACTCTCTCAACCCCCCTTTACAAGAACGCATTGCCGGCCGCAAACGCCGGGCTACCAAAATGGCAGACAAACTGGCAGCTTTGGGTTACCCCATCAACTTACCCCAACTCGGCGAAGGCATGGCCCCCGGACGACCCCACATTGCCACGGCGTTAGTCCAAGCAGGTCACGCCAAATCTAGCCGCGAAGCCTTCGACCGTTGGCTACACGACGGCGGCCCCGCTTACGAACACTACGAAAAATTTAGTGCCGTCGATGGGATTAAACTCTTACGGTCTTGTCGGGCTGTCCCGGTGTGGGCCCATCCTTTCCTCTTTCGCGGCGGTACTGTCGAAGAAGTGTTACCCCTCTTAGTCGATGCGGGTTTGATGGGTTTGGAGGTGTATCATCCCACCCACAGCCCCAAGCAAGTCCTCAAACTCAAGGCATTGTGCCAAGAATACGACCTTTTGGCCACGGGGGGCAGCGATTATCACGGGCCCCATCCAGGGATAAGTAGCAAAGAAGAAACTCAACTCAATCAGTTACAGTTGCCCCTTTCTTTGCTTCCCCCCCTCAAAGTTGCTGCTGAGGTTTGAGTTTGTCTTTAGTCAACTATGATGAAAATGTTGTCTCTCAATCAATTATGCCCGCGCCGTTAGAAACAAAAGAAGAACAACTTGCTGTTATCGAAGCCAATGCCGAAACATTTGGCGCGATCGCATATCAGGGATATCGTAACCTTAAAGAAAAAGGGACGCTGATTTTGCTACGCCAACTCGAAAATAATTCTACGACTCTCGAAACTTGGCAGATGCAATATCGCCCCATGCACCAAATTGAAAATATGGTGAGTGATTGGAAGGAAACCGGGTTACAGGAGCTGATTATTCGCTACAATCCCGAAGTTTCTGTCGTTTGCACCTTTTTATATCCCAATGGCGTACATACGAGCTATCATTTCGCCCCCGACCCGCCGCCTCCGGTTTTGTTTCGCGATGTGTTAGGACAGGAGTAAGTTTATCCCCACCCAGTCGGAATATTACTCTCGCGTTTTATGTCTTTAACACTGCCTAAAAACGATGCGATTCATTAACCCAAAAACTGATTACGCTTTTAAGAAAATCTTTGGTTCGTCAGAAAGCAGAAACATTCTTAAAAGTTTTCTGAATGCTTTAATTTATGACGGCGAAACTGTAATTGAAAGTTTGGAAATTATTAATCCGAATTTACCGCCGCCTTTACAAGGTTTAAAAGATACTTATTTAGATGTGAAAGCCACTCTGAATAATGGCACGATTGTCATTATTGAAATGCAGGTTTTAAATGTGCAGTCTTTTGGGAAACGAGTGTTATTTAATGCTGCTAAAACTTATGCGTTTCAACTGCAAGCGGGAGAAGGCTATCGTATGCTCAAGCCTGTCATTGCCTTGACTCTAACGGATTTTGAGATGTTTCCGGGGCGCGAACCCTTTGTCTCTCGTTTTATTTATCGCGAGAAATCAAATGGTTATGTTTATCCTGAAAATGATTTGGAGTTAGTGTTTATCGAGTTGCCTAAATTTACCAAGGAACTCGACCAACTAGAGACGATTACAGATAAGTGGATTTACTTTATCAAATCGGCGCGATCGCTCACCGAAATTCCCGATAATATGGATGATATTCCCGAACTTAATCAAGCTTTTATCATTGCCAATCAAGCCAATCTAACCCCCGACGAACTCGAAGCCATTGAACGGCGAGAAATGTTTATTTATGACCAGCAGGGGGCAGTGGCTTTGGGAATACAACAAGGAATCGAACAGGGAATCGAACAGGGAATCGAACAGGGAATTGAGCAGGGAATCGAACAGGG
>JBKHDX010000309.1:0-4319 GCA_046541115.1 Spirulinaceae cyanobacterium
TTGTTTGAATTTAGCTGGTTTATCCCAAAGTTGTATTGGGGGGACTAGCCCCCCCCACTGGGGGCAAGACGTTGCCCCCAGACCCCCTGCGTAAGGGGTGCATGGGGCTTAAGAGTGGGTAACTTAACGTAAACAAAGATAGGGTTTTCAGCGATTTCTGTTGATAAGGTCGTTTTTTGCCATTGATTTGTTTGTATCTGCGTAAGGGCGCATGGGGCTTAAGAGTGGGTAACTTAACGTAAAACAAAGATGAGGTTTTCAGCAATTTCTGTACACCTTGACAGGGGTGGCGATGCCCACCCTACGCCTATTTGGTTGGACTCAAGAAGCCTACTGTTGGACGGGGAAACCCCGCCCCTACACGCCTATTCTCTTAAAAAAATAAGCCCCTCGCCCGTGGGAGAGGGGTAGGGGGTGAGGGCCACCCCTGTCAAGGTGTAATTTTCTGACCAGGGAATCAGCCTCAAAGCCCCATTTTTGGAGTCATCTACGTTCACATCGTTACCACTTGGTCACCAATGGCGTACCTGTAACACGGTTTTTTTCTTCCCCCTCCTCCCCCTCTTCCCACTCTTCCCCCTCTCAAACCAGTCAGACTCTGGGGAAGTCTAGCACCTTGAAAGGGCTGGGGGTGAGGGCTAACCCAGGACATCAGCAATACACCCTTACCAAAAATCAAAAACATTCGTAATTCATCATTCATAACTCATAATTCCCAATGTCCTTAGATTTTCGCAACCTTAATACTCTTTGGGCTGCGGTTATCGCGGAAACCCTGGCTCGTTTGGGGTTGCAAACCGCGATCGCTTGTCCGGGATCGCGGTCTACACCGTTAACCGTCGCTTTTGCACAACATCCCCACATTGAAACGCTACCCATTTTAGATGAGCGATCGGCGGCTTTTTTTGCCTTGGGGGTAGCTAAACAACAGGGTTTACCTGTGGTGTTGATTTGTACGTCGGGGACGGCAGGGGCAAATTTTTATCCTGCGGTGATTGAAGCTTATTACAGTCATGTCCCTTTGATTGTTTTAACGGCAGACCGTCCGCCGGAGTTAAGGCATTGTCACGCCGGACAAGCGATTAATCAAACTCGGCTTTACGGGCAGTATAGTCGGGATTATGTTGAACTTGCGACTCCAAAAGCGGATTTGGGTTTATTGCGCTATTTACGTCAATCTATCATGCAGGCTTGGCAGCTTGCTCAGTTTCCCGTTGCGGGAGTGGTTCATCTGAATGTACCGTTTCGCGATCCGCTTCCCCCGTTACCGGATGGGACAACGGCTGAGTTAGCAGCAAGTTGGGATGAGGATTTTTTCGGTCATGGGATGCCACAAAACATAACAGTTGTTATGTCTGACATAACAACTGTTATGGAAACTGTAAAAGATTGGTACAACTGCGATCGCGGCATTATTATCGGCGGTTTAGCCCAACCCCAAGCCCCGGAAAAATATGTAGACGCGATCGCCCATTTATCTCAAACTCTGGGCTTCCCTGTCCTGGCTGAAGGGCTGTCTCCACTGCGGAATTATCGAGATCGCAATCCCTATCTAATTTCCACCTACGACACCCTCCTGCGAAACCCCAAACTTGCCGAAAGTCTCAAACCCGATCGCGTTATCCAAATCGGCGAACTTCCCATCAGCAAAGAGCTTCGGGCTTGGTTAGAGCAAACTCAACCGCAATGCTGGATTGTCGATCCTCATCCCGAAAACTTCGACCCTCTCCACGGCAAAACCCGCCATTTGTCTCTCAGTATCGAACAACTAGCGACTCAACTGCCTGACAAATCGCCTTCTCAGCCTTCGGTGTATCTCCAGCAATGGTTAGAAGCTGAAGCCGAGACGCGATCGCGTATTGATACGACTCTCGATGCGGTAGAGGAGATGTTTGAGGGCAAAATGGCTTGGTTGTTGTCCCAAACTTTACCGCCGCAAACGCCCCTGTTTATTGCTAATAGTATGCCTGTGCGGGATGTGGAATATTTTTGGCAACCGAATCGCGATCGCATTCAACCCTTTTTTAATCGGGGGGCAAATGGCATCGACGGCACACTCTCAACGGCTATGGGTATCGCTCACCGCAATCGCAGCAGCGTCCTTTTGACGGGGGATTTAGCCTTATTGCACGATAGTAATGGCTTCTTACAAGCGTCCCGTCTGCAAGGGCATCTCACGATTATTTTGATGAATAATAACGGCGGTGGTATTTTCGAGATGCTGCCGATCGCGAAGTTTGATACGGTATTTGAAGATTATTTTGCGACACCTCAAACCGTGGATTTTGCTTTGTTGTGTCAAACTCACGGTGTAGAATATGAGTTAATTTCGACTTGGGACGCATTGCGCGATCGCCTCAACCCTTTACCGACAACAGGAGTCCGTTTGCTCGAAATTCGCTGCGATCGTCATTCAGATGCACAACGACGGAAGATGTATTTTAGGAATTGGTGCGATTCATAATCGATCGGTTTTAGGCAATCGGCTTGTAGGGGCGGGGTTTCCCCGTCCAAGTTGACGTTTTATAGTCATTCCAATTAAATTCCATACATTAACTTGATGAGCGCAAAGTCCGCCGACCCGGACTAAAAAATAAGTGGGTTTTGGCGTATCGGATTTGGGATTAGTATTTTCTTAACATCCCGGTTTTGGGCTTAACTTGTCACTAATAACCAATAACCTACGAAACAAACGTTTCTCTCAAAAAACGATTGTTGTAAGACTTTAAAAAATAGCCCAATAAATACAAAGACCCACACAAAACCACTGGATTCGCGGTTTCTTGGGCTGCATCCAACGCCGGAAAAACATCCTCAAAGATGGCACATTTCGCTAAATCGGGACAAATTTCTAGGGCAAGTTGGGCTAAATCTTCTGGCGGGGCGGTACTATGGTCGGGGACGGGGACGAGGTGCAGGGTATCTCGCGATCGCAATAAGGTCTGGAAAACTCCTTTACGATCTTTGGTAGATAGCATCCCCATTACCCAAGTTATCGGCGGTTTGAGAGTATCGACATATTGCCGCAAAGCCCTTGCAGCTTCGGCGTTGTGGGCCCCGTCAATGAGGATGCGATCGCGTTTCCAGTCTAACCATTGAATGCGTCCCGTCCACTGGGCTTTTTGTATTCCTTTTTGAATCGCAGCCTGAGAAATATCCCACCCTCTTTGCTGTAAAATTTGCAAAGCCGCGATCGCCGTTGCGGAATTAATCAGTTGTACATCCCCTTGCATTCCCAAGCGATAAATCAGGGGTTGGGGGGGTTGTAATTTCCCTTCCGCGTTGACTAGGTGATGAGTCGCAAAACGCACCCAGTCGCCTTCTAAGCGTCGTGAAGGCTCGATCCACACCGAAGGACAATTTTGCATATTCAGGCGATTTAACACCACTTTAGCGGCTTCTGGAGGCAACTGGCCGATGACTGCCGGACAAGCGGGTTTGAGTATTCCGGCTTTTTCTCCGGCAATTGCGGCTAAAGTTAATCCTAACCGTTGCCAATGATCGAGACCGATTGAGGTAATAATAGAAACCAGAGGGCGATCGCACACATTAGTTGCGTCCAGTCTTCCCCCCAAACCCACCTCAATCACGCCGATATCGACTTGTTTCTGGGCAAAATATAACCAAGCCGCCGCCGTAATAATTTCAAACTGCGTCGGCGTTTCAAAATCGGGGCTAACTGCTCCTTTAACCTCTAATAATACCTGTTCGAGTTCCGAGGGCGCGATCGCGACATTATCAATGCAAATCCGCTCTGTCCAATCTACCAAATGTGGCGACGTATAGCGCCCCACTTTATAGCCTGCTTCGGTCAACACCGACGACAAATAAGCACAAACTGACCCTTTACCATTTGTCCCCGCAACGTGAATAATCGGAAATTGGTCTTGAGGATGGCCTAAAGCCGCTAGCAAGCGTTTAATGCGGTCTAAGCCCAGATGCACCCCAAAACGTTTAAATTCCTCTAAAATCGCCTCAATATTATCGGTGACCATATTCCGAGTTGATTCAACCTCAATAAAAGCAACTAAAATAAAACCCACGTTGTGCGGGCTTCTCGGTTCAATTATTATGGCATTATTCCGCGCGATCGCGGGAGAGTTAGTTTCAGAGTTGCTGGCTTTTTGTTATTGGTTATTGGTTATTCGCGATCGGTAATGGTTTAGCATTTTGCTAAAATCATCCGTAGGGGCTGGGTTTCCCTGCCCAATTTTTTTTATATATACTGTCTATTTTTGACGGGTTATTGGTTGGTTGTTCTTAGCATCTAAAAGGGATTGTTTCTCCACTCAAACAAAGGACAAAAGACGAATAACCAA
>JBKHDX010000310.1:0-4310 GCA_046541115.1 Spirulinaceae cyanobacterium
ATAAATTGTTCGTGTTCCGGTTTTAAGGTAATACTCATCTGGACTCCTACAACGATTTAGAGTAAAAACTACAGCAATTAATCAATTCCAAAAAATAGCAAGACACAATACAAAACCCGGTAGAATTGCCTCACCGGATAAAGAATCTGGCTTCTCTAATACCTCAGCTTCTTGTTGAGGACGATAAACCTCAACAGTTTGGTTGCGCCGATTCATCAACCAACCCAACTCACAGCCATTCTCCAGATATTCCTGCATCTTGGCTTGGGTTTTCGGAAGACTGTCGCTGGGGGAAAGAATTTCGATAACGAAATCGGGACAGAGGGGTAAAAATTGCTCTCGTTGGGCAGTCGTGAGGGCATTCCAACGGGCTTTTTTCACCCAAGCCGCATCCGGGGAACGATTTGCCCCATTGGGAAGATTGAACCCCGTAGACGAATCGAACACTTCACCCAGTTGAGTTCGTTCGTTCCACAAGGATAGCTGAAAGTTGATTTTGGCGTTGGTGCGTCCGGTTTCGCCACCCGTGGGAGGCATCACGATTAATTCTCCGTTGGCGTTGCGTTCGAGTTTGAGGTCGGGGTTGGCTTGGCACAGTTGATAAAACTGGTCTGGAGAGAGTTGAATAACAGAGTTCAGGTCGAGGGTAAGTTGGGTCATTTCAGTTATCAGTCATCAGTCATCAGTTATCAGTGTTTTGGGCAGTCGGCAGTGGAGGGGAGTTTAATTTTATCTCTTGAAAAAGGGAGGTTTGTTCCCCATAATTTTAGATCGTACCCGTCAACCCGCCCACGGATTAAAATCCGGGGCTAATGATACAAAGTCCGCCTTCGCGGACTAACAAATAATATCAAATCCGAAAAAATAACCACTGGCGCGAGAACCCCGGTTTCTTACCTGCTTACACAGTCAAGTTGAAATTTTAAGCTAGAAACCGGGGTTAATGCAGCTTCACTAATCAAACGGATTTAATATCATTTCAATTAAGTTTCGTGCATTCACGCTTAATTTTTTTGAGTCCGTGAAAACGGACTTTGCTCTCGTTGGTTCCCCAGATTTTAATCTGCGGGCGGGCTGTCGGAATTACTATCGGTCATTGATAATTGCTGCCTACAACCTCTCCCACGCATGGGCGGCGATGGGCATTCGCCAACCCGTCCCAAAGGCGCGGTCGGTGATTTTGAGGCCGGGGGCGGCTTGGCGGCGTTTAAATTCTGCCCGTTGGACGAGGCGTATTACCTTTTTGACAATCTCAGAATCGTGGCCGGCGGCGATGATTTGAGTAGAGGATTGGTGGCGGTTGATAATGCGGTAGAGGATATCGTCGAGAATGTCGTAGGGGGGCAGGCTGTCTTGGTCTACCTGGTCGGGCTTTAATTCGGCGCTGGGGGGCTTGTCGAGGATGTTTTGGGGGATTATTTCTTGATGGCGATTCAGCCAGCGACACAGGGCAAAAACGCGGGTTTTGGGGACATCGGCAATGACGGCGAGGCCGCCACTCATATCGCCGTAGAGGGTGCAGTAACCCACGGCAACTTCGGATTTATTGCCCGTGGTGAGGAGGAGATAGCCGAATTTGTTGGCTAGGGCCATGAGGAGATTGCCCCGAATGCGGGATTGGATGTTTTCTTCTGCGACCCCAAACTCTGTCCCGGCGAATAGGGGTTCGAGGACGGTATCGTAAGCTTGCATGGGGGTTTGGATGGGCAAAGTTTGGTGTTTGATGCCGAGGTTTTGAATGAGGGCATGGGCATCATCGAGGGAGTGGGAGGAACTGTAGGGAGAGGGCATGAGAACCCCTAATACATTATCTGACCCAAAGGCCGCTGACGCGATCGCGCTCACTAAAGCCGAGTCTATCCCCCCACTGAGTCCCAACACGACTTTAGAAAAGCCGCATTTGCGGGCATAATCCCGCGTCCCCATCACCAGGGCTTGCCAAATTTCGGCTTCTTCACAATCGGGGAGGGGGTGAATGGTAGCGGGGAGAAAGTCTTGTTTTTCGGCATCAAATTCGATTGTTACTAAGTCGGTTTCAAAGCTTTTGGCCCGACAAACGACTTCCCCTTGGCGGTTGAAAACAACGCTGTTGCCATCAAATAAAAGGTCGTCATTTCCTCCCACTTGATTAGCATATAAAATCGGCATATTGTAGCGAGTGGCGCTGGATTTTAACATTTCTTCCCGCAGCTTTTGTTTGCTAACGCTGTAGGGAGAAGCGGAAAGATTGACGATAAAGTTTATTTCATGTTGGGCGAGGTCGCGAATGGGATTTACTTCATAATTGCGGTGTCCCCAAAAGTCTTCGTCATTCCATAAGTCTTCGCAGATGGTTAAGCCGATTTTAAGAGTTTTTCCCGGTTGAGAATCTAGGGGTAAGGTAATAAAGTTGCTGACGTTTCCGGCTTCAAAATAACGGTCTTCGTCGAAAACATCATAGGTAGGTAGAAGGCGCTTGTGGGTAATGTTTTGAATCTTGCCGTCGTAGAGGAATGCGAGACTATTATAAAGGGGTTTCTCGCCTTTTTGGGCTGCGTCGGGATTGCGGTCAACGGTTCCCACTAATACGCCAATTTCCGGGGGAATTGTCGTGGCTAATTCTGCGAGTTGTTGCGCCATTGCGTCTACAAAGGCGGGATTGAGTAACAAGTCGCGGGGGGGATAGCCACACAAAGAAAGTTCTGGAGTCAGGAGTAACCGGGCGTTTTGTTGGGCGGCGCTGTGGGCGGCTTGGCGGATATTTTCGGCGTTTTGAGTCAGGTTGCCGATAATGGGGTTGAGTTGCGCGATCGCGATTTTCATCTTTTTTAATTTAAAATAGAATATATAGTCATTACAACCCGCATTTCGTACATTCACTAATTGGTTAAGTCCGGGTCGGCGGACTTTGTTAGCATTAGCCCCAGATTTTAATCTGCGGGCGGGCTGTTGGTTTTTATTTAAACTTGAATATAACTTAAATAAAAACCAAAGGTTTGTCTTTTAACGGGGCAAAGGCTTGGGCATCAAAGCGATATAAACTCGCCGGACGACCCGCCCCTCTGGTTACTTTGACTCCGGTATCTTCGAGAATTTTCATTTTTAATAAACGAGCGCGAAAATTAGAATAATCCGCGAAGTTTTCCCCTAAAACGGTACTATAAAATTGATACACTTCATTCAGAGTAAAAGTTTCGGGCAAAACTTCAAAGGCAATGGGGCTATATTCGAGTTTATTCCGCAAGCGTTGATAGCCATATTCGAGGATTTCGCGGTGGTCAAAGGCCAGGTCAGGCAGTTGTTTTAAGGGATACCAATTTGTTCGATTATTCGTAATTTCAATTAATTTTGTATCCCCATACCGCAGTAAAGCAAAATAACTCACCGAAAGATAGCGCACCCCAAAACTCTCTGGCGCTTCCCTGGGGTCGCGACCCGGACTACCAAAAGTATAAAGTTGTTCGAGATAAAGATGTTCGACTTCTATTTTTGCCGCTAAAACCCGATAAGCCGCTTGTTCTAAACTTTCCCCGTCCCGCACCAATGTTCCGGGTAAGGCCCAGTATCCTAAAAACGGCTCATTTTCCCGTTTTACCAATAAAACGAGCAGCCGATTGGCTTCAGTATCCACTGAAAAAATAACATTATCAACACCTACTTTAAAATCGGCAAGTTTAGCGGGATTTCTGCCGTTTTGAGTCATGGGTATAATTGCTCTTGTTGAATGTATTGTTGTACCGTGGGGGAAACGGCTTGGGGGTCTTCTTGTTGACGGTATGCAGTAGAAGAAACCGGAGGAGGCTGAAAGTCAGCAATTTCGTATTGTGCGCCCAATTCATCGAGTTTTGCTAATGCTTCGCAATTAATTTCATAATGGGGTCTAGGAATAATTAAAAATTGCGTTTGTTGTACCAATTCTTCGACGCAATACCATTTTGGAATCTGAGAAATTAAATCCGACCCGATAATAAAAGTTAACTCCACTTCATCTCCCCACATTTGCCGGGCTTGGTGGATGGTTTCTAGAGTATGCGGGCTACTCAGCCGTCTTTCGAGGCTAATATTACGGCGGGGTGGATCGACTTCCATGGCCAGCAATCTCAGCATGGTGGTACGATGTTCGAGGGGCGTGGTATGAGATTTAAAGGGATTGTTAGAAGCCCAAACCGCTACCCAGTCAAAACGGTCAGACAGCCAGCGTAAAATGGCTTTGTGTCCTTGGGTCGGGGGGTCTGCGCTTGTTCCAAATAGTGCGATGTTTGTCATTTTTTTGTTGTTGGTTGTTGGTTGTTGGTTGTTGGTTGTTGGTTGTTGGTTATTGGTTATTGGTT
>JBKHDX010000311.1:0-4294 GCA_046541115.1 Spirulinaceae cyanobacterium
GATATGTAGTTTTCAAGGTGCAGTTGCGCCGAACACCTCTTAATGTAGCACTCCGACCCAGAAAAAGCAACCCCAAAATCGCTGAAACCCTGATGATATAGGGTGCGCGGGTGTGTCGCCAAACCAAAGCCCCTCAAACCCTTGTCCTGTCTGGCTTTAACCCTTGTGCTGCTCAAACCGGAAAATCCACACCTACCCATCGGCGCAAATTGTTTCCAGTCGATTGAATTTCGTCGGGGCGATCGCGTTTGTTCTAAATGTTCTAAAAAATCTCCACATCGTGTAACGCTCATTTGTACTAGCCACCTAAAATCGTTGTCCTGTAAACATTTCAGAAATCGCCCCAAAATATTTTTTGTTCTAAAGTTGTTCTAAAACTGTTCTAAAATCGTTTCACATAGACGCGATCGCACCGGGCTGTTTCAACCCCAGTTGTAGGGAGATAGCCGGATTTTTCGTAGAGTTGGACGGCTTCTTTGAGGACAGAAGCGGTTTCGATCCAGATTTCGCGAAAGCCCCGTTGCTGAATAGCGATTTCGAGGGCTTGTAAAAGAAACTTGCCTAAACCCTGGCCGCGGACGGTGGGAGAGAGATACATTTTGCGGATTTCTACGGCGCGATCGCCCCGTTCGATGGGATAATAAGCCGCAGTCCCGACAATGGTATTATCGCGCTCTACCACCCAAAATTCGCCCCCTGGGACGAGATAACAGTCTTCGATGGCAATTACATCGCGATCTGCTGTATCGGGCTGCCAGGGTAAGCTATATTCGGCTAATACGTCTCGAATCAGATTGGCGGCTTTTTCGCGATCGCGAGTTTCCCAAGAGCGAATGGTAAAGTTTTGATAGGTGGTTTTCATCGAAAATTAGGCGATCGCAAAGCTTGACAACGAGGGCAGAAATGGGTCGAACGACCTGCCAGTTTAATCCGTTCGATGGGAGTCTCGCAAACGCGGCAAGGTTGATTTGTGCGACGATACACCCAAGCGACATTACCGTAATTGCCGTTAACGCCCAAAGGATTGAGAAAATCGGAAATGGTTGTGCCGCCTTTGTCAATAGCGGTTTGTAAAACGTTGCGAATAGCGGTGTGGAGGGCTTGGATTTGCGATCGCGTCAAAGAAGCGGCGATCGCGTCTGGGCGAATTTTACTCAAAAATAAGGCTTCGTCGGCGTAAATATTCCCCAATCCAGCCAAGACTTTTTGATCGAGCAATGCGGTTTTAATCGGACGCTGAGTGTTACTCAACTTTGACCCTAAAACCTCTGGCGTGAAGCTATCCTCTAAAGGTTCGGGGCCGAGCTTTTGCAATCCCGTGATAATTTCTTGAGGGTCGCGATTCCCTTCGATTCCCCAAACTCGGCCAAAGGTGCGAATATCTACAAAGCGCAACTCGCGATTTTCTGGGAAAAACAAGCGAATCCGGGTGTGTTTCTGGGGCGTTTGACTGCGATCCACCCAGAGCAACTGCCCTGTCATTCGCAGATGGACTCCTAAGCTACCGCGATCGCCCTGAAACCGAGCAATCAGGTACTTACCGCGACGTTGCCATTGCGCGATCGCGTTCCCTTGGATACCTTCTAAAAAGGCTTGAGAAGAAAGAGGGTAAGCCAGCGAGCGATTAAGCCACACTTCCCCACCCTCAATGCTACGGTTGAGGGTCAATTGATTAAGACCCCGACGCACCGTTTCAACTTCAGGCAATTCCGGCACAATTTAACGAGACTCTGTTCCTTGGTTGGGGTCGCCTTCTACCGCTTTATCAGCAACCGGGTTTTTGGCTTCCATGCCAGTCGTCCGGGCTGCGGGGGCTACGGTAGTTTGCTTACCTTTGCTTGCCGTGGATTTCTTGCGAGAAGTCGAGCCAATCACTTCTAGCTCATGTTCGCCAAAGTTGTTGGTATTAATCCCGGAATAGTTAACTTTATCAAAACGAACAATGACAGGGTAGATGATACCGCTTTTGTCCACTGTGGCAACGGTGCCGACATCGCCATACCAGTATGACTCTTTTCGCAGGATTCTTACTTTGTCTTTGCGATCAACCATGTATGTTAAATCTCCCTTTGTTACCTAAATCAAAGCGTACTATTTCTCGGTGGTTCTCTCGCATCCGACCCTCTTAAGTTTTATTAAGACCGGGCAGAACCGAATCGAGGTCATAACCCTTGACAGAAGCGCGAGAAACCGAGTTTGTTCAAGTTTTACATGGATTGGGCGATCGCGCAGTATCGCCTTAACATCAGTTAACAGTTGTTGACAACTCCTCGCCGTAAACGGTCGAGGATTCTCGTTTCTTTCAGATTGCCTAGACGCTAGACCTCAGATCAACAGATACCTAAATATCCTCCCCTTAGTCCCCGCGCCGTGTCATGGCACTACAGCTATTAGCCGTCAATAAGGAAGCGACTTCTTGGAAAACTCTATGTAGAAGACGATCTTGGTAAAGACATCAAAGACCAGATACAGAACTCCCGCAGACTCATTGCCGATCATTCCCAAAGCCTCCGGAGAGAACAGGAATACCACAGGAAATCCTGTCCAGCCGAGAAGTATGTATTTGGTAACTGCACTGCGATGTGGTGAACTGCTTCTCAGAATAGGCAAAATCAGGAGGATATAAGCCACGGTACTGATTACAAAAAAGATAAGCATAAAAGTTCCGGAGTAGTAAGACGACAAAGCTCCGGTGAGCATAACGATAGCCGTGAGATAGATCAGGTTGATCGTCTCTTTCGTTTTTTTCTCCAAAACTTGGGATATCCCATAAGTCAGTAACGTACAACTGAAAGCATAGAATACCCAGCGCGTCCAGTAGATTGCTGTGTCCTCCACCTGACCGAATGAAAACGAACCCTCAAGCATCAACGCATAGGAACTCAAGGTTATAAAATTGACCAGAAATGGCGTATTGAAATCTTTTGGTTTTACAAAAAGAAATACAGCAGACGAGATCGTGAAAATAATCAAACCGATAGTAAGTAATGTATTCATATTTTGAAGGTAATAACAATAAATAAATCCATCGTTGAACTGCCCAGAAAATAGGCTTATAGTCGCCCCCCAGCCGGGAGTTATTGATAGCCCTTCTTTCAAGTCGTAAAACCAAAGCCTTATTACTCGTTATATCTAGGAATGCTTTTGTCCAGAATCTGCCGAAAGGAGGAGGTTGAATAATATTGCGAAATTTCAGATTTTAATTTATATACAGATGCTATATCACAACAAAAATGAACACAAAAATAAATAACAAACAACCAACAACCAACTAAGAATTGAAGCGAGAAACGATTAACAAATAAGCAAAATAAGGCGCACCCAAAATTGCTGTAATTAAGCCACAAGGTAACTCTACAGTAGTAAATAAGGTGCGACTCATCCAATCCGAAATTGCCATGAGTAACGCCCCAAAAAGTGCCGCCACAGGCAATAAACGGCTATGGGTTGGCCCCACCCAACGACGGGCTAAATGGGGGGCAATCAATCCCACAAACCCGATCGCCCCTGCCACGGAAACCGCCGTAGCAGCAAGGGCGATCGCGATTCCTAAGAGTTGCAACCGTTGGGCATTGATGCGGCTGCCGAGGGATGTAGCCACGGCTTCATTTAAGCTCAAAACGTCCAACTCGCGGACTTTTAAAATGGCCAAACTGCCGAAAATGATTACCCCTGGTAACAGTATGGCAATTTGCGGCCAACCGCGACCATAAACGCTACCTGTCAGCCACACCAACCCCTGAGACGCATTGCGGAGGTTTCCTGCGGCCAAAATACCTTGAGTCGCCGCACTCGCAATTAGTTGACAGCCCACCCCAGCTAAAATCAAGCGAGTAGGGGAGATATTGCCGCGACCCGCCAACAGGTATAAAATAAACGCGATCGCCCCTGCACCGAGTAAAGCTGCCATGGGGAAAAACGCGATCGCGACATTGGGAATCAACACAATTAACCCCACCGTCGCCACAGAAGCCCCAGCATTAATCCCCAAAATGCTCGGACTGGCTAAGGGATTGCGGGTAATGGCTTGAGCAATTGTCCCCGCGATCGCGAGACTTATTCCCACCAAAACCGCCACAATCAACCGAGGAAACCGCAACACCCAAATAATAAACGCCACATTGGGAGAGGCTTTGCCGAGAAAAGCTTGACCCAATTCTCTTAAGGACAAATTCACATCTCCAGACGCAAGATTCAGCGCGATCGCGATACTGGTTATCAGGATAATTACGATTGTCATTTGTTATTGGTTGTTGGTTGTTAGTTGTTAGTTATTGGTTGTTAGTTATTGGTT
>JBKHDX010000312.1:0-4204 GCA_046541115.1 Spirulinaceae cyanobacterium
CTCAATCGTTAGGCAGACTCTACCACGCCCACAGCCGCTAAAGCTTGACTGGCGCGGGTTTGTGCATCAGCGACCGTGGAAACTGCGTTAAAATCGCCTCTGAGGACTTTGAGAGCGTATTTTTCGCGATCGAGTTCCCGACGAGTCCGCACCCCTAAACGCCGCAACACAACCAAGGGAGGACACCAACCTTGTATCGCGTGTTGCAACAAGAAAGGCAAGACAATTCCGGTTAGCCAAAACCAATTCGAGTTGACCGTTAAACCTAAAATTAAGCCCAGAAAGGCTAATGTTGAGGCATTCGCTTCGAGGATACGCTCAACGTCCCATTCTTTATCTAAATGTTCGATTCTGGCGCTTATCTCTGAAGCTGATTGTTGTGCGTATTCTCGCACGCAGTCAATCGTGTGTTGGTCAACCTCAGAGTTTGTGGGGACTCTGGCGTTTTTATGTTCCTCTGCGAAAGGATTGGCAGTATTACTAATTGCCTGTGTCATATAAAATTCTCCGATTGCTTCACTGTTTTTATGTTAGGAAGCGCGATCGCGAGTTATCGTCAACCGAAAGAAATAAATTTGACCATATTGCTACATAGTGAAACGGTTTTGTCCTTAGTTGTTGGTGATAAGTTAAGGTTGTGTGCCTATGGTCAAGTTCCTTGTCGGGGCGCTGATTACCCATTGCCGATTGCCGACTGCCCATTGCCCCAGAAAGCCCACTGCCTTAAAAGAAGAACCAACAACAAAAAGCCAGTCAATTATCGGGTCAATTATCGGGTAAACGCTTTTCTTCGGTACTGTTAACTACAAAGAAGCGCTATAAAATTCTAAAGTGATGAATAAGTACAAATCACTAGGAAGTGACTAAACCATGAACTCACCCTCTCCGGGGCCTGTATCCCTTTCAGACCGAGAAGTGCAGATTATCGACTTGGTGGCCAATGGCTTAACCAATAACGAAATTGCGATCCGCTTAGAAATCAGCAAGCGTACCGTAGACAATCATATTAGTAATATTTTGACGAAGACTAAAACCGACAATCGGGTGGCGTTGGTGCGGTGGGCGTTGCAGTGGGGGAAAGTCTGTTTAGATGAGGTGAATTGTTGCGTGTTGCCCCGTTCCGATAGTCAAGCCAATGAAACGATTTAGATGCAGTTGGGGAAGGGTGGCGATCGCGCTGATGTTGGGAATCAGTTTACTCGGTTGTCATCACTCAACCAACACCTTTAATATTACGCCGCCCACTCAACCCCTGAGTAA
Organism: Spirulinaceae cyanobacterium; assembly: GCA_046541115.1. GTDB lineage: Bacteria > Cyanobacteriota > Cyanobacteriia > Cyanobacteriales > Spirulinaceae > Jaaginema. Next base: position 1,261 of record JBKHDX010000312.1, read on the forward strand.
TTCCCTCAACACGAACAAAGCAGAAAACAATCCCCAGTTGAGTTACGACGGACGTTATTTAGTGTTTGCTTCCGATCGCCGCAATACTAGGGGCATTTATCTATATGATGTACAGCGTCGGCAACTTGTCCCCCTACCGCAACTCAATCAACAAGGCAGTTGGCGAGACGAACCGGATGTGAGCGCCGATGGTCGTTATATTGTTTATATTGGCGAAACTGAGGGAAAACCCGATGTTTTCGTCTACGATCGCATTGCCCAACGCAACCAAAACCTAACCGCTAATCAACTAGGGGTAGTACGTCATCCTACTATTAGCGGTAACGGGCGTTTTGTGGCTTTTGAACGGGAACGAAATGGTCAATGGGATATCGAAATTCGCGATCGCGGCATTACGATCGATCCCGCAATTCAACCCGAAGCGACCCCAGAGCAACCTTAAAACAAAACGAAAAGTTTTGGGCCGGCCCAGAAGTTGAGCGCTACATTAAAAGGAATAGTTCGCAAGCCTTACATTTGTCTTCGATGAGTTATTCTGCCCTTCCCGTCAACACAGAAACTTTTTGGAACTTCGATCCGGCTACGCCCCATCCGACCCAAGACACGGCGTTACTAGCCCAACTGCACTTTATCCCCGGTTTAAAGGAACTGCTGATGCTGCGGCAAGTTCACGCCCTCGAACATGGGACGGTATGGATGTTGGGAGAAATTGCTAATCCGGGTACTTCCCAGAAGTTACTGGATAATGAATCATTGGGAGGGTTATCAACCGATCGCGGCTTTTATCTTTATGGCCCGGTGCCGAAAATTCAATTAGTTCGGGCAGTCCGCCTGGCCCTAGAGCGCTTCAAGCAGGGAGAATGGGACTTGGCGGTGCATCCTCGCTGCGGGACGAATTTATCGGTGGCTGTGGCTTTGACGACGGGGTTGGCTTTGGGGACTTCCTGGCTGTTACCCAGAGGGCCGATCGCGCAGTTGGCGGGGTTGGGTTTGGCGGCAACGATGGCTTCTCAACTATCGCCAGATTTAGGATCGTGGGTACAGCGTCATCTCACCACGGCAGTTCCTTTTAACTTGGAAATTAATGATATTTACCCAACGACAGATTTATGGGGGCGCTCGGCGTATTTTGTGGCAGTGAGTTGGCAAGAGAATCGGTAAACAAAACCAATTAGAACTTTCGAGAGGAGTTCGATAAGATTAAAGGGGCAATTGTCTATGACTCGAATCGTTAAGGCAATTGCCTAACGTTATTGGAATTTACGAGAGACAGTAGGAGCATTTTTGCGGCCACACACCGCTATTTGATTTCGTTGCCGTTCTACCCTGGACTATTTATTCTTATGAACGATCCAAATTCGATTAAGGTTCTGGCTCCGGAAGTCGAAAAACAAATTAAGATTTCTCATCAGCGCTTACAAGAAATTCAGGAATATGCTCAAAATACCAGCTATGTTACCCACGATTTAATCGATCGCGCGACGGCAGAGTTGGCAGTTGCTTTAGAGGAGTTAGAGGTTACGGTCGAAGCCCTGCAACATCAACACGCTATTTTGCTAACCACGCAAGAAAGTTTAATCGCGGAGCAACAGCGTTACGAGCAGTTATTTTCGCTGGCTCCTGATATTTATTTGGTTACAAATGCGACAGGCGTTATCCAAGAAGCGAACCAAAATGCGGCATTGGCTTTCGATGTGTCGAGCAATTATTTAGAGGGAAAGCCTTTAAAGATTTTTGTCCCCCAGTCGCAACAACAGATTTATTGGCAACACATCGAGCAGATTCGATGCAGCAATAACAATAGGGCAATTAGTGAGTGGGAAATTACTTTAAAGAGCCGCCAAAACCAAGAATTTCCGGCAGCAATCACCACTTCCCTCGCTCGCAATGAGACGGGAAATATTATCAGCATTCATTGGTCGATTCGGGATATTAGCGATCGCAAAGCTGCCGAAGCCATGCGCTGTAAGTTAGATCGAGAACAAGAAGTTTCTGAGTATAAATCCCGTTTGATTCGCACGGTGTCCCATGAATTGCGATCGCCGTTGCATATTTTTGGTATGGCGACGCGGTTGCTCGAAATACGATCGCAACCGTTATTCGAGCAGTCCGAAGTTCAAATGTTGTTTCAAAAGTTGCACAATGCTAACGACAGTATGGTGCGCTTGTTGGATAATATCTTGACTCTGAGCGCCATTGAAAAGGGGAAAGCACAAGTTATCCCCAAAACCCTGAATTTAGAAGCAGTTTGCCAAAACTTAGTCCAGAAATATCAACTGTATGCCGAGCGTCATCAAACCTTGATTTTTGAGCAGGTGGGAGAATTTCAGGAAGCTTGGCTCGATGAGAATTTGGTACAGCTCGTTTTAGGCAATTTATTAAGTAATAGTATTAAGTATTCTAAAGATAACGGTGAGATTAAATTTCGAGTCGAAGCCAGAGGCGATCGCGTAATATTTCAAATATCTGACAATGGTATTGGCATTCCGGCAACTGATATGGAATATTTATTTGAGCCATTTTATCGTGCTGGCAACACCAGTCAAGTTCACGGTAACGGTTTGGGTTTATCTATTGTCAAAGACGCGGTAACCTTGTTAGGAGGAGAGATTGATTGTGAGAGTACCGAGGGCATCGGCACGACCTTTACGGTTCAGTTGCCTTGGCGTTGTACTCTCGATATTGTGGCTTAATTGTAAGAAATTGCTCCGAAGGGCAGAAAAATGAATAATGCTGAAGCCAATAATCGCGAAGCCCAAACTCTGGCAATCGCGTCAGAGAGCTATTTCGCTCCCTGGGGGGTAGTGGCGATCGCTGGCTCGGCGGGTAGTTTAGCGGTGCTGTTACAACTCTTGAGTCAACTTCCGGCCTGCTTTCCCGTTCCTATTATTATCTTAAGGTCGCGAGAAGACCCGCGCCATAAGGAACGTTGGCGACGGGATGA
>JBKHDX010000313.1:0-4178 GCA_046541115.1 Spirulinaceae cyanobacterium
GGCGAGGCATGGGTTTAGGGAGTTTTGGGTTGATTATATCTTAAGTTGTTGGTGGGGGCTTTAGAACCCCGGATTCTTAAAGAATCCGGGGTTCTGGGTTGAATCCGGGGTTCTGGGTTGAATCCGGGGTTCTGGGTTGAATCCGGGGTTTTGAGGTTAAGTCAATTCCTTCCCACATCTGTTCTAAAGGAATGCGACCGCGCCCCTTTGCTTCTTGCAATGCTCTTTTCAAACTGGCTTTTATTTCTTCGGTTGGTGTATCATCAGGATCGCGATCGTCAGTCATCAATTTGTTTTCGGGTTGAATTTCTTTTAAATTATAGGAATATGAGCGGGTTGAGGGGAGGGACGGTATTTTAAAACTTGCTTGTGGGGTATTTAGAACCCCGGATTCTTAAAGAATCCGGGGTTCTGGGTTGAATCCGGGGTTATGGGGTAAGCCGGGGTTCTGGGGCTAATCAATCCAATCTTTGGCGCGTTCGACGGCTTTGCTCCACTGCTCGAAGTTGGCTTGGGCTTGGGCTTGATTTTCGCCGGGTTTAAAGGTGCGCTCGACTTGGCGCTTGGCGATCAAGTCGTCGTAGTTATCCCAGAATCCTGCGGCGAGTCCGGCTCCGAAAGCTGCGCCTTGGGCGGTTGCGTCGGGGATGGCGGGGCGCTCGACGGGGATGCCGAGGACATCGGCTTGGAATTGCATCAGGAAGTCGTTGCGGGAGGAGCCACCATCGACTTTCAGGAGGGCGATAGGGGTGTCGCCGTCTTTGTTCATGGCATCAACCACTTCTTTGACTTGGTAGGCAATGGATTCGAGGACAGCCCGCACGATATGTTCTTTTTTCACGCCGCCGGTAATGCCTTGGAATGAGCCACGGGCGCTCATATCCCAGTGAGGTGCGCCCAAACCACTCAGGGCGGGGACGAAGTAAACGCCGTCGGTGTCGGGGACTTGGGTGGCGAGGGCTTCGGTTTCGGCGGCATTGCTAATCATTTGTAAGCCGTCCCGCAGCCATTGGATACAAGCCCCGGAGGTGAACATCGCGCCTTCGAGGGCGTAGTGGGTGGTGTCGGGGGTTGTCCAAGCGACGGTGGAAAGGAGTTGGTTTTGCGATCGCGTGACGCTATTGCCACTATACGCGACGAGGAAACATCCCGTGCCATAGGTGCATTTGAGCAAGCCGGGTTTATTGCATCCATGCGCGAATAAGGCCGCTTGTTGATCCCCGAAGATGGCGGTAATGGGAATTTCAGCCCCGAATAAGCCAGGGTCGGTTTTGCCAAATATGCCTAAACTGGGTTTAATTTCGGGCATCCAGTGGGGGGGAATCTTAAATAATTCTAAAAGGTCGCTGTCCCATTCGTGCTTGCCCAGGTTCATTAACATGGTGCGGCTGGCGTTACTATGGTCGGTGGCGTGGACTTCTCCGCCGGTGAGATGCCACAAAATCCAACTATCGACCGTCCCGGCTTGAATGTTGTTAAAGTCTACTTCCGGGCGGTTTTCCTTGAGCCAATCCCGCAGCCATGCTAACTTAGTGGCAGAAAAGTAGGCATCTACCACTAAGCCAGTGCGTTCTTGAATGTCTTTATCTTTGCCTGCTGCGCTTAATTCGCGGCACAACGGGGCGGTGCGACGGTCTTGCCAAACGATCGCGTTGTGGAGGGATTTCCCGGTGGTTTTGTCCCACAACAAGCAGGTTTCCCGTTGGACGGTTAAGCCAATGGCGGCGACTTCGGCGGCAAAGGTGTCGGTTTCTGCGAGGACATCGCTGATGATTTCGCGGGTATCGCGCCAAATTTCTTCGGGGTCGTGTTCGAGCCAACCGGGATGGGGATAATATTGATTTAACTCTTTATAGGCTTGGCCGACGACTTCCCCATTTTTATTAAATAGAATTGCTCGATTGCCTGTGGTACCGAGGTCGAGAGCCAGTATATATTGAGGTGTCGTTTTTTGCATTAGTCTAATCGATGATTATTTTTTTATAACTTCATTCTGTTTAATTGTCTCGGAAGCTTGGGATTTTTTAACGGCAATTTTAATTAAAATTAACGTAATCTCAGCCGTTGAGGTTATGCTTTTGGGGTGAGAATTTTTAAAAATAAAACAGGCTTTTGCGGGGAAAATAACGGCGAGATTGTTTGCAGGGGGATGACTAAAAATTCCTAAAAAACTATTAAGAACTTCTACGGAAAAGTGGATGCAATCAACCTTTGGGGACTAAGGAGAAGAACTAAGGGCAATGGCAATTGCTGGGCAAGTATGATTTTGTGCGATCGCGTCTTGAAAAAATTGTGATGAGTGAAAGTCGCCGAATCCGAATCTATTTCTATAATGGGGGTGACGCTATGAAACGATGAGATTCAAGTTGTGCCTGATTATCAAAAACTACAAAACGAACAATATGACCTGATTGTAATTGGGGGTGGGATTAATGGCGCAGGGGTTGTCCGAGATGCGGCCCTGCGCGGATTGAAAACCATTTTACTGGAAAAAGCAGACTTCTGTGGCGGGACAACTAGTTGGTCTACTCGCTTAATTCACGGGGGTTTGCGCTATTTAGAATACTTTGAATTTGCCTTGGTGCGCGAATCGTTGCGCGAGCGAGAAATTCTGTTGCAGAATGCGCCTCATTTAGTCAAACCGCTACTCCTGACCATTCCCATTTACAGCGATCGCTCCCGTCCTTACTGGAAAGTCTGGGCGGGTATGATTTTGTATGATGTCTTTAGTTTCGACAAAACCTTACCGGAACATCGGATGCTGTCCCAAAGGAAATTCCGGCAGTTATTCCGCCATCTCGACCCGGATGACCTGGCAGGGGCGGCGCAATATTACGATGGTCAAGTCGAATATGCCGAGCGCTTGGCTTTAGAAAATATTATATCAGCAGAAGAAGCAGGGGCTACGGTGATGAATTATGCCGAAGTGACGCAACTGCACCGAGAAGGCGATCGCATCACCCATTTAACCTGCAAAAATGCCCTCACTGGGGAAGAATTTACGGTCAAGGGCAGCGATCAAGCGGTTTATATCAACACCGCCGGGCCTTGGGTGGATAAAGTCTTACAGGGGGGACGCAAGGACAACCAACCCGCCCCCATCAGCAAAACCCAGAAAATCGGCCCCACCAAAGGCAGTCACATTATTGTAGACCCCTTCCCCGGTGCGCCGCCGACGAGTTTGTATGTAGAAGCAAAATCCGACGGCAGACCGTTTTTCATTGTGCCGTGGTTGGGAATGTATCTTATCGGGACAACGGATATTTTCTACGACAGCGATTTGGATAAAATTAAAGCCAGCAACGACGAAATTGATTATTTGCTGCGGGAAACTAATTTAGTCATTCCTACGGCGAAGTTATCGCGGGCTGATGTGAAATTTACTTATTCTGGGGTGCGGCCTTTGCCTTATACGGGTAAAGATAAAGCCGGAAGCGTCACCCGCAGTCATATCCTCTTTGACCACACTCCCGATGGGGCAAATAACCTGATTTCGCTGATCGGCGGTAAGATTACCACTTATCGTCAGGTGGGCGAGGAAATGGTGGAAAAGGCGTATAAAAAGATGAAAAAAGCTGCGCCTCCTTGTAAAACCGAACATGCACCGTTACCGGGGGCAATTTTACCCGACGATCCGCGCATTGACCAGGCGATCGCGGATTACTGTCCTCAAGTGCCGCTTAAAACGGTGCATCACTTGTTTGGGGTGTATGGCGCAAAAGCCCTGGATGTCTTGGCGTTAACGGATTCTGAGCCAGAATTGGCTGAAATTATTGTGCCGGGTTTACCAGATATCAAAGCACAAATCGTTTATTCGGTGCAATCGGAATATGCGGTGACGTTAGTCGATATTACCCGCCGTCGCACCAGTATTGCGATGCACGCCAATTATGGCTTTGATGCCCTCGATACGATTACGGATATCCTGAAGCGCTATTGCGGCTGGACAGAAGGGGATTGCGAGAATCAGATGGAATTTTATCGCAATTTTATGCAGGATAATTGCGTCCCCGATTACGCGATCGCTCAGGTGGCGTTGTCGTCTTCGGTGGAGTAGGTTTAATTCATAAGGTGGGGTTTTTTAACTCTGCCTTTTTTGTTGTTGGTTGTTGGTTGTTGGTTATTGGTTATTGGGCAGGGAAACCCAGCCCCTACACACCGATTGCCGATTGCCGACT
>JBKHDX010000314.1:0-4174 GCA_046541115.1 Spirulinaceae cyanobacterium
CGCAATCGCCTCAGATTGGAAGTGATTCCCTATTTACAGCAACATCTCAACCCCCAAGTTGAGAGTCACTTAGCGCAAACCGCCGAAATTTTGCAAGCGGAAGTGGATTACCTCGAAACTCAAGCCGCAGAATGGTTACAGCAAGCGAAACGAGACGATCCGCCGGGATTAAACCGCAAAATCTTACAATCCCTGCCGTTAGCGTTGCGTCGTCGGGTTGTACGGCAGTTTATTCAAACGACACAGCCATTTGCCCCCAATTTTGAACAAATCGAGGCGGTTGAAAACTTAATTGCAGCACCGAATAAATCGCGATCCTCGACGTTTCCAGGGGGTGCGATCGCGACGGTTCAAAGAGACTGGATTATCTGGACGCAAAGCCCGCCAACTCAGCCTTAAGGGGCTTTCACTTCTCCTTGTAGCTTTTGACCGATAGCCGGTTCCGTTCCGGCGATCATACGTTGAATATTGGTGCGATGGCGCAAAATTACATAAAATCCGGCAAACGCCGCGAACAAACAATAGGGAATCGGTTGATGCAGCAAAATCATAAATAAATTCACCGCGATCGCCCCGGAAATCGACCCCAAAGACACGATCCGGAAGAACACCAGCGTCAAAATAAACGCCGCGATCGTGCCTAACGCCACGGGAGGACTCATCATGAGTAAAACCCCTAAACTGGCCGCAACGGACTTACCGCCACTAAAACCAAGCCAAATCGACTTGCTGTGACCGAAAATCGCCGCGATACCGCTTAACATTACCAGCCAAGCTTGCCAAGGTTCTAAGGGGAACATGACCATCGGAAACAAGCTAAAACTGGCTTTCACCACCGCTACCGCCGCCGCGCCTTTGAGCAAATCCACCAACAATACCGTCAGCGCGGCAGTTTTGCCCACTGTTCTTAAAACGTTGGTGGCTCCTGTCGAACCCGAACCATGCTCGCGAATATCAATTCCTTTTAACCATTTCGCCAGCAAATATCCCGTGGGTATCGAGCCGAAAAGATAACCCACTACAATTAATAATCCACTTATCTCTACCACAGGCATTGTTATCTGTCATCTGTCCTTTGTCTTATCACTTTCTGCGTAACTTTTGCAATCTATTTTTGCGAAAAATCACGCCCTTAAAACCGCGATCGCCTTTTTTCACTGTCAAAGCTGCTTAAAATGGCCCTGACTCCCCAAAACCCATGAAAGTTTGGGTCAGCATCTCAATTTGAGACTTCTTACACTGCCTCTTTCTTGAAAATAATCATCAATACAATCCAGAGACAGTGGTGTAATTAATAACATTTAATTTTTTGCCCCCCCGATCTTTTAAATCGTCATTGGGACAATCGGGGATCGCGACTTTATGGTCTAACTTTTATTCTAAGGCCAGGAATGCTTACATCATCACCCTTTTTAAAGAAATACGAATTTTTCCAATTATGTTCCCTCATTGAGCCAAACCCTAACAATTCATTTCGTCTTTCTTCGCCATGATTTGCCTTAAAATCGGCTTTCATGGCCAAATTTTAAAATTTTAACGAGCGTGGGGTTTGGGGAGCAATAGTCTTGTCATTAGTTCAGAAGACATAAAACATAATACGAGAGAGAGCAATATAATATCCTGACCGCGTGGGGATGAGTTTACAAGCTGCCCATAAAATCGAGGAGATGATGGGCTAATTCGAGCTTAGTGCAAGGGGGAATGGGTTTTTGTTGACCATCACGATTAATCATAATCGCTTCGTTGGTGTCGCTACCGAAGCCAGCGTGGGGCTTATCGATAGGATTGGCTACGATCGCGTCGAGGTTTTTTTTCTGGAGTTTCGCGATCGCGGGGGGAATAATATCCCCGGTTTGGGCGGCAAAACCTATTAAAATTTGATGGGGTTGTTTGCGTTGACCCAAATCTGCGGCAATATCTACGACGGTTTCTAGGGGTAAGCAGTCCGGTAAGTCTTTTTTGGCTAACTTAGTAGGGGCTTGGGAAAGGGGTTTGACATCGGCGATCGCGGCGGCCATAATAATCCAATCGGCATCCGGTAATTGTTGGATCAACGCGGTGTGCATTTGGGCGGCACTCACCACGGAAACTAAGTGTAGATCGGGACTTGCAGACAGTCCCTCTAACGCCATGGGTGCGTGAACCAAAGTGACAAAAGCCCCCCGCGCGATCGCCCCTTGCGCCAAAGCAATACCCATTTTCCCCGTCGAAGGATTGCCAATAAACCGCACCGGATCGAGATATTCCTGCGTCCCCCCTGCACTAATTAAAATCCGTTTTTGCTGTAAATCTCGTTTGCCCTGGGTATAAAGCAGGGACATTGCCCGCGTTATAATTTCCGGGGGTTCTGCCATGCGTCCGGCCCCCACGCGATCGCAAGCCAACAATCCCGACTCCGGCCCCACGGTATGATAGCGAGAATCTTCCTGTAACTGCCGCCAGTTGCGCTGTACGGCTTGTTGTTCCCACATTTCGGTGTTCATCGCCGGAGCGACTAAAACGGGGCAGCGAGAGGCTAAAACGGTGTTGGTGAGCAAATTATCCGCCAAGCCGTAAACCAATTTACCGAGGGTGTTGGCCGTTAAAGGCGCAATAATGAATAAATCCGCCCATTCCCCTAACTCAATGTGTAGCGGTCGAGGGTGGGAGGCTTGCCAAAAATCAGTATCGGTATAAGCTTGGTGACGGCTGAGGGTGGCGACGGTGAGGGGAGTCATAAAAGCGGTGGCGGTTTCAGTGAGAATCACCCGGACTTCTGCCCCGGCTTTGAACAAAGTGGAGATGACCTCACAAACTTTATAGGCGGCTATACCGCCGCCTATCCCCACTAAAATGCGTCGTGAAGACAGCACTTACTATTCTTCGTCGTAGGCTTCAATATCGAGTAAGTAGAGATAAGGCTCTACCAACTCGGATTTTTGAAACGCGATCGCTCGTAGTAAGTGCCAATCATTCAACGCTTCAAATGGATTGACATAATCATCTTGTTCTAAGCGTCCGGCTAATAAAGCTACATCTTCAGCCGTAACGTTAGCGATATCTTGCTTGGAAAAATGTAATGCAGTTGTCATGACCCCACCTCCATTAAGCTGTACGCTGTTGGACAGCTAAGTTTATTTTAACCCCCTTTGTGTGGGAATTTAATGTGTTCCCGATTACTTTTAACCGGGAATTTTAGACAATTTTTTGATTTATTGCGGCTATTTTTCATTAATTTTTGAGCTTTCATTTAAGTTTTCGGCTAAAATCACTTTCGTAATATGCCGCGATCGCGCCCATCGCTGCAATTGGAGCCGTAACTGCCCGTAAAATCCGCTTGCCTAAAGAAACAGGCTGAAATCCGCTGGCGATCGCGTCCTTGATTTCTGCGGCTGTCCAACCCCCTTCTGGCCCCGTCGCAAGGGCGATCGCGTCAATTTCGGGTGATAAAGTTTGCAGCAGCGACAAACCCCCCTCAGACCGGGCTGCGGCGATATATCCTTGGGTTTTGGTTGCGGCAATGGTTTGTAAAGCTTGATGCAACGATACCGGATCGCAGACCCTCGGAATAATAGCTCGTTCGCATTGTTCGGCAGCTTCGGCGGCAATTTTGCGCCACCGTTGTAACTTATTGATACTGGGTTTGAGTAGGGTGCGATCGCTCGTTACCGGCTGAAATACTGCCACCCCTAATTCTGTCCCCTGACGCACAATCTCCTCAAAGCCGCTTCCTTTCGGCATTGCCACAATCAAAGTTACCGCAACAGGCAATTCTGTATCGAGCTTAACCGTTTCCCCTAATTCCGCCGTATTTTGCGCCAAAGTTGCCAGCCAAGCCCCACCTTGACCATCTAGGGCAATAAAGCGATCGCCCGTTTGCAACCGTAGCACCCGCCCCAGATAATGAAACTGAGCCTGGGTTAGTAAAATCTGTTGGTCTTGAATTTGAGAAGGCGCGATCGCGAGGCGTTGCATCTTTACAATTTGGTTGTTTGTTATTGGTTATTGGTTGTTTGTTGTTGCTACTGCCCACTCTGCCCACTGTCGATTGCCTACACAACTGATGACTGATAACTGATGACTGATGACTGTAAAGCCCACTGCCGATTGCCTAAACAACTGATGAGGCGATGACTGATTACTCTCGCGTGAAACTTAAATTTACTTTTTTGGGCTGTAACGCTTATAAGCGTCT
>JBKHDX010000315.1:0-4146 GCA_046541115.1 Spirulinaceae cyanobacterium
CTAACATTGTGAGGTGTTAGAATCCCTCGTCAAGGAGCGACGGGAGTATGTCAATGGTCATCAATTCTGGCTTGAATAAAGACCCGGAGGGCAGTTTGCCAGAGTTGATAGCCGTTGCGGTTGAGGTGTAAGCCGTCGCTGCTGAGATTGAGATGAAGTGCGCCCCCTTCGTCAGCAAAGAGGGGATAAAGATCGAGAAATAAAACCCCTTCAGTTTCAGCTATCTCTCGCAAGCGGGTGTTGAGGTTGCGAATGCGCTCGTTAGGGGTTTGGGGTAAGCGATCGCGCCCTTCCCAGGTGGCTTTAGCCCCACTATGAGGCAGAATTGATTGTAAGACAATTTTGGTGTTGGGGTGTTGTCGTTTGAGGTAACGCACAATTAAGGTTTGATTGGCAATGAGGGTTTCATCTTTTACCCCTTTGAGTAAGTCGTTAATGCCAATCATCACAAAAATTGCCTTGGGTTCAGTGTCATCGATTAAGTCCAAGCGGCGCAATAATCCCGCACTGGTTTCCCCAGAAATGCCTTGATTGAGCCAGCTTTCTTGGGGGGGGAGAAGTTCGGCAGGAAACCATAAACTAATCGAATCTCCCAACAAAATATAAAGGCGATCGGGTTGGGTGTCGGCGGCGACTTTGGCTTCTTGGCTCAACAACATCACCCATTGTTGATAATTCAACTTGAGGCGATCGCCCAACTCCGTCGGTTCATCTTCTGGGGTTTGAGCCATTAACTGATTACTAGGGAAAGCAGCCCCCAAGCGTTGTACTGGCGTTAGCTGGGGGTGACGCTGCCAAAGATACGCGATCGCGACCAACAAAATCGCATTCGCACTGAGAGATAAAACCGTCCATCGAGGATATCGCTTCAAGAGAACTATCACCAATCAAAGCAGCTACCATCACTTTTTTACCAAAAAAAAGCCGCCTTCAACCATGTAACTTTAACGAAAGTTGAAGGACGACCCCTAAATCCGCAGTTTAGGAAAACTGAATCAATCGCAATGCGGTTACACTTCCGAACCTCTGGCAGCATCAGAAACACCACCAATCGTCATTTTCGGGCTACCCGCAAAGGTATCCGATTCGGTCACAAAGCCGTGATAAGCTTCCATCCCGTGTTCGGAAATATCTAAACCGCGCATTTCTTCTTCCGGGTGAACGCGAATGCCCATGGTGGCTTTGAGGGCTAACCAGACAATGGAGCTAAAAGCGACCGTAAAGCCGCCAATCGTAAGAATACCCACGATTTGATACCAAAGCTGGATCGCATTACCGCCCAAAATACCTTCTTCAAAAATACCTACGGCCAAGGTTCCCCAAATCCCGCAAGCTAAGTGGACAGAAGTTGCACCCACCGGGTCATCAATGCCAATTTTGTCGAAGAAAGACACGGAGAAGACCACCAAGACACCAGAAATCAAACCAATGATTACAGCAGAGAAGTAAGACACCCCTGCACATCCGGCAGTAATGCCCACTAAGCCTGCCAAAATACCGTTGATAATCATCGATAAGTCCGGCTTACCATCTTTGAGCCAAGAGGTTGCCGTGGCTGCGACACCGCCCGCCGCTGCTGATAAGTTGGTGGTTAAGGCAATATAAGCAATGTTCGGGGTGGCCGCTAACTCAGAACCGGGGTTGAAACCAAACCAGCCAATCCAAAGAATCAAACAACCCAAGGTAGCAAAACCCATATTGTGACCGGGAATGGCGTTGATTGTGTTGCCTTCCTGGTATTTGCCCAACCGGGGCCCGACGAAAGCCGCACCCATGAGGGCAGCCCAACCGCCCACGGAGTGAACGATGGTAGACCCGGCAAAGTCGCTGAAGCCGCCGAGGGAAGCACCATCTGCGTCTAAACCGCCGAGGGTCGATAACCACCCGCCAGCCCATAGCCAGTGACCTGTGATGGGGTAAGAGATGGCAACGAGTAAGAAGCTAAAGATTAAGAAAGCACCAAAGTGAATCCGTTCGGCCACTGCCCCAGAAACAATCGTGGCGGCAGTGGCAGCGAAAGCCACTTGGAACAAGAAAGAAACCGCAATGGTTAAACCGGCCGGGAAGGGGTCTAAGCCATAGGTCGCAGGGTCACTATCAATGAGAAAGAACCCTTGAAGACCTATAAAGCCGTTGCCCGATGCGCCATACATAAATGCAAAACCAAAGGCCCAGTAAGCCAGGGTAGCGACTCCGAAAACAATTAAGTTTTTGGAGAGAATGTTAACGGCGTTTTTCTGACGACAGAAGCCTGTTTCTAACATTCCGAAACCCGCATTCATGAAGATAACGAGAACGGCGGCAACGGTGATAAAAACGACGTTGAGAATACCTTGTACGACTTCGGCAGGTTCGGCATCTAATGCGTCTACATCGATTATATGCTGGGCGGACACTGCCGTATTACACAGCAATACGATGATGGCCGCTAAAGGAATACAAATGAGCCAAGGGGAGGAAAACTTCCTGGCAATGAGCCGCAAGGGGGCTAATAAAGACATATCTCCTAGGGATTGAGTCGGGTTCGCTGGTCTCCTGTTTTTGTGTAACTTCGTTCTAATGTTTGATGGGAGTTGAGACATTTTTAGTTTCAAGATATTGGAACACCTGCAAAAGTGAGCAAAGAACTTCTAGGTTTTTGGGAAATATACATCGAAGTTCTGAGTTTTGCGATCGCACTCGCAAATCAATCGCAGCTAGTTTAGCGCTAACCGGAAGTCAAGGAATCGTTTGTTTTCTTTCGTTTTTGCGTCACGGGTGAGTGTCTAAAATTACCCGATTTTACTACTCGAGGTCTAGTCCTAAATGGAAAAATTTGACTGACCACGTTGACGCTCGCAGACCGCGAATCCTCAGAATCGCGTTTAAATTAAAACATATTCAATTCGATCGATGTTTTTTTCTGTATATTCAACTACAGTTTTTCTGCTGGCGATCGCTTCTTTCCCCGAACAAGTCAGGCATGAAGCGATAAAGCGATCGCGAGCAAAAGCTTTTAAATACATGATTTTCGTATAAAGTCAAGGCAAAAAGCCGTTGATAACTTTAAGTTTTTTTACAAGTTAAAATCCCAATAATCCATCATTAAATTTCATCATTTGTTGACGATTTCTGGCGTTTCTAGAAGCTGCCAAACTTGATTTAACAAAGCTGTTAATCCAGTTTGCGTGACTGCCGAGATCGGAAAAATTGGCATATCGGTATGGGATGCGAATTCTGCTTTCAAAAAATCGAGCCATTCCTCATCGGCGGCATCAATTTTGTTGAGGGCAAGGATTTGGGGGCGATCGCGCAGTCCCCGACCATAAGCATCTAATTCTGCTTGAATCGTGCGATAATTCGCCCAAGGATCGGCGGCGGTGGCATCTAACACATGAACTAGAATGCGCGTGCGTTCGATGTGGCGTAGAAACTCATGACCCAAACCCACCCCCGCATGGGCCCCGGCAATCAAGCCCGGAATGTCGGCAAAAACCGTTCCGTCTCCTGTGGGCTTTCTCACAACGCCTAAATTGGGTACGAGAGTGGTAAAGGGATAATCGGCAATTTTAGGACGGGCCGAAGATAACGCCGCGATCAGCGTCGATTTCCCGGCATTGGGTAAACCCACCAACCCTACTTCGGCGAGTAACTTTAACTCTAAACGTAAATAAAAATGCTCTCCTTCTAAGCCGGGTAAAGCATAATCTGGGGCGCGATTTTGGTTGCTTAAGAAATGGCGATTGCCTAATCCCCCTTTACCCCCTTGGGCAATACAAACGCGATCGCCCTGGACAATCAAATCGGCCATCACTTCTTCGGTGTCGCGATCGTACACCACCGTACCGCAGGGAACCCGAATCGTCAGGTCATCCCCTGAAGCCCCAGTACAGTTATTTGGCCCCCCTCGCTGACCATTGTCCGCCTTAAAAATGCGAGCATATTGAAAATCGAGGAGGGTTTGCAGGTTTTCATCCGCTTCGAGATAAATCGATCCGCCTTTACCCCCATTTCCTCCGGCGGGGCCCCCTGCGGGAACGTATTTTTCGCGACGAAAGGCGACCATGCCATCGCCCCCTTTCCCCGCGATGACTTCAATTTCTGCGCGATCGATAAATTGCATATTTTGGTTATTGGTTGTTGGTTATTGGTTGTTGGTTATTGGTT
>JBKHDX010000316.1:0-4142 GCA_046541115.1 Spirulinaceae cyanobacterium
CACCTGCGGGCGGACTTTATAAGCCCCGTTTCGGGGCTGGAGTTTATACCCCAGCGCTTAGTCTCCCTATGACGCGAGAATCCCCGACCGTTTACGGCGGGGAGTTGTCAACTAAATCGGGTTTGTTTTTCGCTAAGGTGATTTTAGGTCGGGACTTCTTTTGGCCTTTTTGTTAAATAATGAACTCAGGATCGATCGCGTTATCAAGGTAAAACAAGGGTAGCAAATTGTGGCATTAAATGTAGCAGTAATTGGCGCAGGGATAGCCGGGTTGACCTGTGCCAAACAACTCCAAGACCGGGGATTTGAGGTGGTGGTGTTGGATAAATCTCGCGGTTTGGGCGGTCGCGTAGCTACGCGGCGATTGCACAATACTCGCGTCGATCATGGTTTACCCTTTTGGGAAATTCAAGGGCCATTTTCGAGCAAGCTCACCCAAGGATTAGCAGCGAAGAAATTATTACATCCTTGGGGCGATCGCTTATATTACCAACACTCTGAAGGCAGTTTATCGCGATTTCCCACCGCCCAACGCTATATTACCCCCGATGGCATCAACGCGATCGCCAAGGTGTTGGCGGCTCGTCTCAAGGTGCAACGTCAGTTTCGAGCCATTAAACTCACCGTCGATCCCGCCAATCAAGTTTGGGATATTGACAGCGAAAATGACAGTATTCAAGCCCAAGCAATCGTTTTAGCGATTCCTGCCCCCCAAGCCCGCGATTTACTCCAAGCTTCAGAGCTAGACCTCTTTCCCCAACTCCAGAGCGTCAGCTTTCATCCTTGTTTGACGGTGATGGCGGGTTATGACCGCGATTTTCCGGCATTGGGTTGGCAAGCCCTAAAACTCAAAGGCGATCGCGATTTGACTTTGATTATCCGCGACAGCAGCAAGTACAGCCATCCCCCCCAACCCACTTTTGTCTTTCACAGTACCCCAGAATTTGCCCAACATTATCTCGATACGACGGACTTAGAACCAGCCCAATCTAAACTTCTCTACCAAGCAGCACAACGCAGCCAACCGGAATTTGCCTCTCCCCAATGGGTACAAATTCATCGCTGGCGCTATGCTCGCACCCATCAACCCCTCAATCAACCCTACCTGCTCGCTCAAACCCCCCTGCCCTTAATTTGTTGCGGTGATTGGTGTTTAGGGGATTCCGTCGAAGCTGCTTTACAATCAGGACTCACGGCGGCTCAAACTTTCAGCACAATCTTGTTAGAACGTTAAGAACTGCCCGGTTGGTTAACAAGCTACGGCAAAATCAAAATAACGAAGATGATTTTAGGAATTATTATTCATGTCTGAGTTTTTAGACTTTCTCAAACATAAATATGCTTATGTCGCGATCGGGGAGTTTCAACCCGGCACATTCCTCGAAGCCGAGCAACTGTTTGAAAAAGCCGTTTCGACCTATCACGAAGGCTTCCAAGGCGCTTATTTACTGCAAGAACCCGGTACAGATAAAGGCATTGCCATCATTTTTTGGAACAATATCGAAGATATGGATGCCAATAAAAATGAACTGTGCGACGCAATTTTAGCCCAAATGGCCCATCTCTTTACCGCACCGCCTCAAGCCACCTTTTATGAAGTGTGCAGCGAAATTGAAGCCCCTCAGACGGTTCAGAGTTAAGCGATCGCGCTAGGGTTGAGAGAGAGAGGGAGGCAATGGGGCAATGGTGATGGCCTTTTAGCTAAATTGCCTGTAGGGGCTGGGAAACCCAGCCCAATCTTGCCTTTCAGCGAAATTCTGATTCCTAAGAACATCAGACCCACAACTAAGGCAAAACTTCCCGCATATAATTGCGCCATAACTGAGCGGCATTACTGCTACCGCCCCGCGTTGGGGTGTTGTCGTCGTTTCCGAACCAAATCCCCGTGATTAAATCGCGACTGGGGACATAGCCAATAAACCAAAGATCGACATTGCGATCGGTGGTTCCAGTTTTGCCCGCTTCCCCGTAGCCCAGGGCGGCACGGCTTCCAGTTCCCCCTTGTACCACACCCCGTAGTAAAGTGTTCATGGTTTGGGCGATCGCGGGACTCAATACCTGACGATCGCGATCGCCATCCTGTTCGTAATCATAAATCACGCGACAAGTATCGAGGTTATTAAAATCGGCGCAATCGCTACTATCGCGAATGCGGGTAATGGCGTGGGGGCGATTCCATTGTCCCTCATTGGTAAAAGTCGCATAAGCCCCAGTCATTTCTAAAACATTGACCTCACTTTCTCCCAATACCAAACCCGGAGAAGGGCGTAACTTCGAGTTAATGCCCAATTTTTGCGCCATTGCCATCATTTGATTCATGCCAGCATCCTGCGCGACGCGAATCGCCACAGCGTTTTCCGATTGCGCCATACCACCATACATGGTCACGCTACCGCTACTACGCTCGCAACCCCGATAACGCTGACCTTTCCAAGTCACCGGGGCGCAGGAATAGGACTTTCCCGGCGAAATCCCCTGTTCTAAAGCCGCCGCATAAGCAAACACCTTAAACGTCGATCCCGGTTGCCGTTGGGCTTGGGTGGCGCGGTTAAACTGGCTTTCCTCGTAATCTACCCCACCGACAAGGGAACGAATCGCGCCGTTTTCGGTGTCTAGGGTAACTAATGCTCCTTGCTCAAAATTAAGCTGCGACCCCGTTTCCCGTACCGCTTGTTTTAGGGCTTGCTCGGCTTTTTGCTGCATTTCGATGTCTAAGCCGGTTTCGACGATAAAGTTGCCTTCCTGGGCTAATTCCGAGCCAAGGAGGTCGCGCAATTCGACGAGAACGTGGGCATAATAATAAGGGGCGATCGTACTGGCGAGGGCTTTGCGAGCTTCGGGGCTGACTTCGATGCGCGATCGCCTTGCCGTTGCCGCTTCCTCTTCGCTCACCATGCCTAACTTCACCATGCGGTTAATCACGCGGTTGCGAAGTTTAACGGCGGTTTCGTAATCTTTAACCGGGTTGTAGCTATTCGGTGCGGGTAAAATTGCCACCAAAGTTGCCGCTTCAGATAACGTTAAATCCGCCGCCGATTTGTCAAAGTAAAACTGCGCCGCATCCTCAAATCCATAAGTCCCAATCCCCAGATAAACGCGATTGAGATAGGTTTTGAGCAGTTCGTTTTTGCTGTAGAAGGTTTCGAGTTTTAACGCGACAATGGCCTCGCGGATTTTACGAGAAGCCGTGTTGGAGCGTCCGACAAATTCCGGGTACAAACTGCGGGCTAACTGCTGGGTGAGGGTGCTTCCCCCTTGACGAATTCCCGAAGCCCGGAGGTTAATGGTCACTGCCCGTAAAATTCCTAAAGGATCGACTCCCAAATGCCAATAATAGCGGCTATCTTCGGATGCGATCGCGGCTTTGGGTAAATAAGGGGAAAAATCGCTGAGATTCTCTAACTCTCGGTGGGTATCGTTGCGGAGCGGTCGTAACGGCGTAACCCCATCCCGCGCATAAACCACAGTGGGCCCTTGCACTCCCAAGGGCATCGGATGAACGGAAAACTTCGTCCACTCAATGCCAATAACAACCGCCAGCAAGCCCGTCAGACCGCCTACGCCATACAAACCATACTGAACCCCGCGAATAATCGGCGGCGGCGGGTTGTGATACTCTAAACGGACTCCTGCGGCGAGTTCGGGCGGCCCTAGGGTGAAGGTATCGCCGTGACGTAGGGGGAGCTTGTTAATGCGGCGTTTGCCGAAATACAAGCCATTAGTGGAGCCTTCATCTTCGATAATAAACTGGCGGGGATTAGCGCGATCGCGTCTTAACGCCAAATGGGTCTGACTCACCACGGGATTCCGCACCACAATGTCATTCGACCGGGAACTCCGCCCCAATTTGTAATAATCCCCGATTAATTTAAACGAATCAACTTTAGTGTTATCGGTTTCTTGCACCCGTAATTCCGGCACTCTCGCCCCCGGTTTCAATGCCAGGGCCGAATTGACTTTCGCGCTGATGGTTTGTACCGCTTGGGTAAAGATTTGGCTGATTTGGGTTTGGGGCATTTTCAGTTATCAGTCAACAGTAATCAGTCATCAGTTTTTTGGGCAGTAGGCTTTTCAGTTATCAGTCAACAGTAATCAGTCATCAGTTTTTTGGGGAGTGGGCTTTTCAGTTATCAGTCAACAGT
>JBKHDX010000317.1:0-4054 GCA_046541115.1 Spirulinaceae cyanobacterium
AAAGGATTAAGAATTAGACCATTGACCGCCTGTCACTTCGAGTAAAGCGCCTGTCACAAAACTACTATCTTGAGAAGCCATAAATACATAAGCGGGAGCCAATTCTTCCGGTTGGGCGGCTCGTTTCATAGCCACATCAGTATCGTAACTCGCCACTTTTTCCTTGGGCATTGTTGCGGGAATATTAGGAGTCCAAACCGGGCCGGGAACGACGGAATTAACGCGAATTTTGCGCTCGGCTAAGTTTTCGGCAAGGGATTTTGTCATGCTGTGAACTGCTCCTTTACTGGCGGCATAATCGATGAGCATTCCCTTCCCAACTTTACCGACAATACTGCCTGTATTGATAATAGTATTGCCAGGTTTGAGGTGAGGTAAAGCGGCTTTGACCATGTAGAAATAGCCAAAAACATTGGTTTCTAAGGTGCGGCGAAACTGCTCTAAACTCAAATCTTCGGGGCGTTTTTGCACCATTTGATAAGCGGCATTATTCACCAAAATATCTAAATGACCAAAGGTTTCAACCACTTGATTAATTGCTTTCTCACAAGCTTCATAATCCCGGACATCGCCTTTAATGACTAAACATTTTTGACCCCGCTTTTCTACTTCCTCGCGAGTGGTTTGCGCGTCTTCGTCGTTTTGGTCGTAGAAAATGGCAACATCGGCTTTTTCTAAAGCATAAGCGATCGCGACGGCACGACCAATCCCCGAATCTCCCCCGGTAATAAAAGCAACTTTACCTTGGAGTTTATTAGCCGGACTATAATTCGATAAATCGCTGTCGGGCTTTGGGGTCATATCCGCCTGAGATGCGGGATAATCTAACTTTTGACCGGGAATTTCATCGGGAGTGGGGCGACGTTCTTGGGTGGGATGAGACACAGTATTAAACCTCGATTATTAATAGTCAAAAAAAGGCCAGGAAATGGCCTACCCTGTTCTATGCGATCGCACTCACACAGGGTAGTTATATTCGATTCTCTATAGAATGACCATTCAACTCGTTACGGTCGATTTTGCCGCTAAAATCGAATGGCAAATATAAGCACTGGCCGCCCGTTGTTGAAACCAACGTGCGATCGTATCGATCGATCGATCGATCGCTTCGATTTACTCGATTGCAGTACTGTGTTCAAAATAACGGCGAAAAGCAAGGTTTGTAATCAAACTAGAGAAGGAAACCCCGCTATTTCCACCGAGAGAGACAAGAATTTATCCGTTTTTGTGGCCTTCGCACCACTCAATTACCGATAACCCAATCTGACTGTTATTGAGGCGGTCAATTTCGCGGATTCCCGTGGGACTGGTAACATTCACTTCGGTCAAATAACCGCCAATCACATCAATTCCGACGAAATATAAACCATCTTCGCGCAATTTCGGGGAAACTGCGTCACAAATCTTGCGATCGGCGGCGGTAACTTCCGTTTGCGCCACGCGACCCCCCACAGCCATATTGCCGCGAAACTCCGACCCAGTAGGAATGCGATTCACCGCCCCAATAACTTCCCCATTCAGCAGAATAATGCGCTTGTCGCCCTCTTTCGCTGCCGGGAGATAAGATTGAATCATCACGGGTTCTCTGCCCCATTTCGTGCTAATTTCGATGAGAGAATTAAGGTTGCGATCGCCCCATTCCAGAAACAAAATCCCTTCTCCGGCTTTACCTCCCAAGGGCTTCAAAACCCCGGCTTCCCGCTTTTCGACAAAATCGCGAATCACGCTAGCTTCACTACTCACAATGGTTTCTGGCATCACCTCGATAAAATTCAAGGCATACAGCTTCTCATTCGCTGCTTGCAGTCCGCGAGGGGCATTGAGTACCAAGGTTTTCTGCGGATCGATCAAATCCAAAATTTGCGTAACGTATAAATAAGGAATGGTTACCGGGGGGTCAGTTCGCATAAAAACCACATCCATTTCTTCGAGACACAGCATTTGTTCGGGATGCAGTAAATACCATTCCTTGGGAACACTCCAACTCCCCTCGACCCATTTAACGGGTTGCAGTTCGACGGGTTCGAGTAATGCGATCGCCTTACCATTAATAATACTCAAATGATGGGCTGAGGTAATCCAAACTTCGTGGCCGCGGGCTTGGGCTGCTTCCATTAATGCCACGCTGGTGTCGTGGGTGGGGTCGAGTTTCGCGATCGGATCGATAATAAATGCAAACTTCATTATTGGTTGGTTGTTATTAGTTATTTGTTATTAGTTGTTTGTTATTGGTTATTTGTTATTAGCAAACTAGAAGATTATACATTGCCTGTAGTCTCCGGGTTTCCCTGGCTAATTTGACGTTAATATCGCGTCAATTTTGGGGGCGATCGCACCATCAAATACCAACGGAATTTCAAGGGTTTTGCCGTTCTAACTTTGTCAATTTCCTTACTTTTCACCCTCAAAATGACCCAAAACCCAAAAGCCTACACTTGTAAGTCTTCCCATCTCCCTACTACCCACTGCCCACTGCCTACAGCAAAGCTGCCTACTGCCCAAAACAGTTAACTGTTGTCATTCAGCCACAGCCGAATTTCGCCCACCAGCCACTTTAACTCGGCTTCGCTGAGATTTTCGCCAAAAATAGAGCGATGACGGCGCGGGACGGGCAGGAAAGCCGTTTTCTGTTGATGGTGAATGGCAATCCCTTGGCAAAATCGACCCTTGCGATCGCGCACTGTAATAACTTCCACATCGGTAATCGAGTCAATTTTACCTTGTTCCCGTTTGCGGCCTTGGGTTGAAGACCGTTCGATTTCAAACAACTTTGGATCGAAACAAATGCGAGTTTTCTCGAAATAATCGCTGCGATTTTGACTGAGAATCAACCAGGCGATCGCGCCGAAGGGCAAAACCGAGCCTAACAAGGCAATGGGTAGCGAAAGCAAGAGCAAAACTACTTGAAAAGCTAATTCTACCATGGGTAACAAGCCCAGGGCATTGAGAACCAGCAAAATTAAGCCAATGGATAAAGCCGATTTGCTTAACTGCTCTTTTTCCTCTTCGTCCAAATTTTTACATAACTCAATCAAATTCTTGACGCGATCGCGTCCCCATTCAAACCCCCGATTAAGCGCTTGATAGAACGGCTGTAACCACACCACCTCAAACTGAGAGGGAATTTCGATGATGAGGCGATCCAGGGATTTATGCAACCGCGCCACCGTCTTTTTAAGGGGTTGAGAAAGGGGCTGAATTTCAAAAGATGGAGCAGGAAGCCTTTTTTGAGACTGTATCGTTGAGAGCGCCTCTTTTGTGCTGCTGTAGCGTTTATCTAATGAGGTTTCGGTAATCACTTCGAGCCAATTGGCAAAATGCGGGTCTGTATCGGATGGCAAGCGATCGCGAAACTGAATTTTTAAATCCTGTTGCGGTAACTCCGACGGCGCAACCCCCGTGAGTAAATGAATCAACGTCGCCCCCAGCCCATACAAATCCGAAGCCGCCACCGCTTTCCCGCCATACTGTTCTAAGGGCGTATAGCCATAAGTCCCCACAATGGTAAAGGTTGCGCCGGGATGAGGCGGTTTGGCTTGGACTGCGCCAAAATCAATGAGATAAACGCAATCGTCTTCTCCCCAAATTAAATTACTCGGTTTAATGTCTCGATGTAACACCGGAGGCGATTGGGTATGCAAAAAATCGAGAATTTCGAGAACTTCTAGGGCAATTTGCTGGACTTGTTCGGGAGGTAGCGATCGCTCCTTTTTGAGCTTTTCTTTGAGAGAAATCCCCGGAATATGCTGCTGTACCAAGCCAAACCAAAGAACGCGATCGTCTACCGAGAAAAACTCATAATACTTGGGAATGCGCGGATGTTCCAGTTGCGCCAACACCTCAGCTTCCCGTTCAAACAGCTTGAGGTCGTTCCACTGTACCACCCCACCCAGGGCTAATAACTTTACCACCACCGCGCGATCGCATTCCTCATCCCACGCTAACCAGGTTTGACGAGAAGGGTTAGCATTCAACTGGTCGGTGAGTCGATAACGATTCTGTAATATGGTGTCTGGGGTTAACATGATTCGATTTTAGCGAATGGTTGTTGGTT
>JBKHDX010000318.1:0-4009 GCA_046541115.1 Spirulinaceae cyanobacterium
GTAAATCAATACTCCTTTCTGCCCACTACCTCTATTCGTTATTCTTTTTATGGCATTACCCCCCATTCACAACAATGCTTTACGGCAACAAGCCCTCACCCATCGGTCTTATGCTTACGAACATCCCGACGAGGGACAACATAACGAGCGTTTGGAATTTTTGGGGGATGCGGTGTTAGGCTTTGTGGTGGGGAAACTGCTGTATCAAAAATATCCCGACCTTAGCGAAGCCC
This sequence comes from Spirulinaceae cyanobacterium, assembly GCA_046541115.1. GTDB lineage: Bacteria > Cyanobacteriota > Cyanobacteriia > Cyanobacteriales > Spirulinaceae > Jaaginema. Next base: position 234 of record JBKHDX010000318.1, read on the forward strand.
AATTAACGCAATTAAGGGCGGCTTTAGTGGATGAAACCCAATTAGCCAAATTTGCTCAAACGATCGGCTTAGGGGCGCAAATACGGCTGGGAAAAGGAGCAGAAAAGGAAGGGGGTCGCCAAAAACCTTCTCTTCTCAGCGATACCTTTGAAGCGGTGATGGGGGCATATTTTCTAGAATCGGGTATTGAATCGGCCCAAGCTTATATTGAATCCTTGTTTCTACCTGTTGCCATTGAAAAAATTGCTCAAGCGCAAACCCATTCGCGATCGCCTTCTTTAGTCGATCCCAAAAATCAACTGCAACAATGGGCTTTAGAGCAATTTGGCGAACATCCCCGCTACTTTATCATTGCCGAATCGGGTCCCGATCATGAGAAAATCTTTACCGCCGAGGTTCGCATTCAAAATCGCGTGTATGGGATAGGACGCGATCGCCGCAAACAAGAAGCGGAAAAACGAGCCGCAGAAGCCGTGTTACAGGATTTAGATTAAACCCGTAATAACTATGTCTAAAAAGAAGCGCATTGTTTATCAAGAATTTGGCTCGTCAACACCAGCCCTAGAACGAGGCACACCGGATTTACCGCCGGAAAAACAAGATTTACGAGTGCAGTTGTCTCGTAAAGGTCGTAAAGGCAAATCAGTTACTGTGATTACGGGATTTCAATCATCTCCGGATACCTTGAAAACCCTACTCAAAATAATTAAAAGTCAATGTGGGACGGGAGGAGCCGTAAAAGACGCTAATTTAGAAATTCAAGGGGATTTTCGCGAAAAAATCTTAGAATTACTCCAAAAAGAAGGGTATAAAGCCAAAATTAGCGGCGGTTAAGGGAATAGCTCCCGGATGACCAAGCCAGAAGGACTGGGCGATCGCGCCGCCGGGGGATCGTAACAATCTTTTGTGGATAGGTTAACCTAGAGATCCCTTGGGCTTGGGAAGGAGTCACAACCGCTATGCGTCCCGTATTACAAGAAGCGCTACAAATCGATCGCGTCACCGTTAAAATCACAGGATTACCCTCCAACTTAGAAGGCTTAAAACTCGCTCAACTGTCAGATTTCCACTACGACGGCGAGCGATTAACGGATAAAATTCTGACCGACGCGATCGCGGCCATCAACGATGCTGAAGTAGACCTAATCTTACTCACCGGTGACTACATCACCAACAGCGTCAAACCCATTCATCAACTTGCCCTACACCTCAAACACCTCAAAAGTCGTCACGGCATTTGCGCTTGTTTGGGCAATCACGACATCTACTTTCCCCACTCCCGCAACCCCGTCACCAATGCCTTAACCGAGATTGGCATTAACGTCCTCTGGAACGAAATCGCCTATCCGGTGGGGCCGGAATTGCCCATTGTCGGTTTAGCGGATTTTTGGTCGGGTCAATTTCGTCCGGCCAAAGTTCTCAAGCAACTTGACCCCAACACCCCCAGAATTGTATTATCCCATAACCCAGATACCGCCGCTTTAATGCAAAAATGGCGGATCGATCTTCAACTCTCAGGCCACACCCACGGCGGTCAGATTATACTACCCGGTCGTATTTCACTGCCCTTAGTCCTCCAAAACTGGAGTCCGTGGATTCCCAAGGCGATTTTAAAGTTCATTCCCATGGTCCAAAAATGTAAAGCTGTGGTTCAACATTGGGAGTGGGGGCAAGGATGGCATCAAATCGGGGATAATCAACTGTATGTGAATCGCGGCTTGGGTAGTTATTTTCCGGGACGCTTTGGCTGTCCTCCTGAAGTTACTGTCATTACCCTGGTGGCGGCATAAATCGTCGCTTCCGACTGCATCCTCGTTGTTAGCCCCCATTCATTAATGCTGGAATTTTTGCGCTCGGATATTGTCGATCTTACGGCATACACGCCCCATCCTGGCGGCGAGATGACGACTCCCCTTGACCGCCTCGATACCAATGAAAGTCCTTATGATTTGCCGCCGGAATTAAAAGAAAAATTGGCGTGGACGTACCAAAATACCATTGAGACGAATCGCTACCCCGATGGCAGTCATGCCGCCTTAAAAGCCGCGATCGCGCAGTATGCCAGCGAATCGGCCGGGGGGTTGGTATCTCTCCTGCCCGACCAAATTTCGGTGGGGAATGGCTCCGATGAGTTGATTCGCTCGTTGCTCATTGCGACTTGTCTTAACAGTGCTTGCTCGATTTTGGTGGCAACCCCCACGTTTTCGATGTACGGTATTTTGGCGCAAACTTTAGGGATTCCCATTAGCAGCGTGAGCCGCAAGCCCGATAATTTTGCGATTCACCTGGGGGAAGCGGAATATGCTTTAGAGCAAAATCCTTTGATTCGGGTGGTGTTTGTGGTGCATCCTAATTCTCCCACGGCTAATAAACTTACCCCCGATGAAATCGCTTGGTTGCGAAAACTGCCTTCCCAGTTGTTGGTGGTGATTGACGAAGCTTATTTTGAGTTTAGTGGTGAAACGTTACTTGCAGAATTAGACGAGCATCCCAACTGGATTATTTTACGCACCTTCTCCAAAGCCTTTCGTTTAGCCTCATTGCGAGTGGGTTATGCGATCGCCCATCCTCAATTAACTCTCGCTCTTGAGAAAATCCGCCTACCCTACAACTTACCTGCTTTTTCCCAAGGGGCGGCATTACTGGCCCTCGAACATCGTCAAGATTTACTGAGTTGTATTGGCACAATTCAACAAGAGCGCGATCGCCTTTACCAAGCCTTGCAACAATTTTCGCAACTGCGGGTTTGGCCCAGCGACGCTAACTTTCTCTATTTGCGCCTCCAAGACGCGATCGCGTCCACTTACCCCCACAGTCAGCTAATCGACGACCTCAAAGCCCAAGGCACGTTAATTCGCCACACAGGAGGCGGTTTACGCATTACTGTGGGTATCCCTGAAGAAAATAACCGAACCCTCGAAAATCTTAAGGCTTGTCTGAAGAATTATGAATGAAAGATCGAATTCCCAGTGAATCATTGAGGGTTTTGGGGAACAACCCATGGCCAACGACCAATGACCCGTCATAACTCAATCCGGTGTTCGGCCCGGCGAACTTTAGAGACAGTTTTGGGCAAAACTCCCACCAAACGAGCAAAAGCTTCATCGGGCAGTTGGGAAGCCGTGGCCGCATCAAACCAATTCTCAAACTGATTGAGAATCATTTTGGCCCGTTGCATGGGTTCGGGATTGTCGGTAATTTGTTTGATCAAGCGAACCCATTGTCGCCGAATTAAGTAAGCGCGTTCTCGCTCTGCTGTATTCTGCGGTACAACTAAAGATAAATCTCCAACCGGAGCAATATGGGTCACATCCGTGTCAAAAACGCTGCCAACAACAGCCCCAGGCCCGGCAAATTCGGCATGATAGTGCTTATAAATAATCAAACCATTTCGGCGGCGACTATTAACAACTAATAATTTCTTGTCCTGCAAGTCCAGCACAATTTGAGTATTGGGTGAGTCTTTATCCAAGTTCGGAGTCGGGATGATATTGTCCTGTGTCATGCCACTTTTGCGTTAAAAGCTGGCAACAATGGTACACGGTAAACCCATCATGCGCTTAATATACAGTCTCTTATTACTTTTGTCCCGGGATTAATCGGGATAGTGTGAGCGAGATCAATACCAATATTAGTCTTTTATTGTAAGGGATGTCGATTGAGTTTAGGGCCGTTGCCGTCACCCCTAGAGGCTTACACCCTGAAAATTCGTATATGTTGAGTTTTTAAACCTTTTCCCTTGTGACAAAACTTCACAAAGATTTGCGGAACAATAA
>JBKHDX010000319.1:0-3979 GCA_046541115.1 Spirulinaceae cyanobacterium
TTAGGCGTTTTGGTAGCTGGCGCGATCGCGCTTCATATCTGGAGCGAATAAAACCCCCAAACCGAGGGCGATGTGAGATGCTAATCGCCCTCTCCCCTCACTCACTTCACAAACCATGAAACACTTACCCGCTTGGAAACAACTGACTCAAGGAAAAACTTTACCCCGACGTTCTCGCACTGCTTGGGTTGAAATCGCCATCTCTACCCATCGTAGCGGTCGGGTGCGCTGGCAAGGCACAACTTGGCCCGCCTATTGCGAGCAAACCAATGAAGTCTTAGCCCCAGGGACTTCCGTCCTGGTTGTAGGGCTATACGACCTCACCTTGTTGGTTCAACCCTTAGATTAATTCAGTGGGAGAAGCTTGCAATACTGTTTTCGCGAATCGGAAGCTTGCATTGATTCTCAACCTAATTATTGTCTGTAGAAAGCGCAAACGCGCACTTGTTCAACCGTAGATGAGCGCACCTTACCTTATGCCATGGGTACAATTGACCAATGACCAAAATGCGGATGAAAGGACTTGAACCTTCACTTCGCGAGGAAACTAGAACCTAAATCTAGCGCGTCTACCAATTCCGCCACATCCGCGTTTTGGCTATGAATCCATAGCCAGTTAAACATATTAACACAGTTCTAGTGATTGTGGCGAACTCCAGCCCGAATGCGATCGCCACCAAAACCGCAACAAGCGATCGCCCACCAACCGGGGGTAAAAATAATGAAAGAAATGATAGCCTTGGGCGCAAGTCCACAACCCATCTTCGGGTTTAAGCCAATCGTGCCAGCCTTTGAGGGCAGCGATATCCGCGATCGCGTCATTTTGACTGCCGCAGACCAACAACGGCATCGCAACGCCACCAGGACCAATACTGGGACGCTGGTAAAGGGAATGAGGGGAGGGGGAAGTGGCAATATCTTTTTCGAGTACCTCGACTAACGCTTTGGTGGTGTAATGGTTTTGCTGACCAAACAACATCCGCACCATTTGCGCTAACAACATTTGACGGGGACAAGGTAACAACGCCTGCAACGCATAATAATGGGCTTGCCAATCCACTGCTGGATAAGCCCCTACCCCTAGCAAGGTTAGAGTTTCGACCTTTTCGGGATATTGACGAGCATACAGCCAACCCAACAAACCCCCAGTACTATGACCGACCAAATGCACAGGGCGATCGCATTGTCTCATATAGTTGTGTAGCAACTCCAGCGCCATATACAGGGAACTTCCTTCGTCAGCGTGTTGTTGATATTGCCAGGTCTTTAGGGGGGTACTACTAGAGACATACCGCAACAGGGGTTGGGCAAAACGCTCAAAACTTGGATTCGCAGATAACCAAAGAATCGTCGGGGATGAGGACATAAGGAAACTCCTGAAAAAACAATGGCTTTAATGACAATATTTATCATTAAAGCGCAAGAATTGTCATTTGTCATTCGTCCTTTGGGCGGGAGATACCTGTTATGGGTGAGGGGGTGCATCCTACACCATTCTCATCTTGAAGCTAAAACTAAACCTGAATCTAATGTCTCAAGCCCCAAACCTCGCCCTTTCTACAACTCAAATTGAGGGAGCTACCCTCGAAAACAAATTGCAAATATTTGTAAATAAATACGGCTCTAGCGAAAGCGGTACAATAAAGCAACGGGAACTGCCAAGACCAAAAACATTTCTGTATTCTCAATACCTATCGTTGCGTTCACTTCGAGCTTACAAAACGGATCATGCGTTTTAAACCTTCGTCTCTCTTTTTTATCTTGTCCCTGTCCTTTGTTACCACCCTTACCCCTAGCGTCAAAGCCCAAGATGTAGAAATTCAAGTGGGTGTGGTGCAGCGTTTTGGGGATGAACCCACCGAAACCATCACCCTGACCAGTCTGCCTGGGGACAATCTCACCCTAGAAATTTTAGGAGGGGACATGAAGCCGAAAACCCTAAGTGCGGAGGAAGTAACCCTCGAAATTAACCCGCGGCCCGTCAACGAACCTATAATTCAAGAGCGAGTTGTCTTAAGCGATCGCGCCACCTTTGAAACCGCCGAAGCCAGCGCCAAAGCCTGGCAAGCCAAAGGAATAGAAGTCGAAATCGTCCAACCGGGACGCTGGCAAGTCTGGGCCAAGCGAGATGTATACAGAACCCCCGTATTGCGGCGATTACTGCTTGAAAGTTTACGGGCCCAAGGGGAAACCAATCCCTATTTAGAATCCGAGGTTTTAGAAGCAGTCCCCAAAGCCTCCTTTGTCATTGACGGCTTTCGTTACAATCGCGATCGCATCGCCATTACTTCCGGGCAAGACCGCATCAAAGTCCAAGAAAGCGACGAAGACGAAGACGGAACAGTTTATACCTTTGCCGGGGATTTAAACATCCAGCCCAACGCCTACGGCGACTTTACCCTCGTTAATACCGTTCCCCTCGAAATCTATTTGCGGGGAGTCGTCCCCCACGAAATCGGCCCCAACGCCCCTTATCAAGCCGTAGCCGCCCAAGCCATTCTCGCCCGGACTTATGCCCTACGCAACCTGCGCCGCTTCCGAGCCGATGAATATGAAATTTGTGCCACAGTACATTGTCAAGTCTATCGGGGCTTAACCGGAACCATCCAAAAAGCCGATCGCGCGATCGCCGAAACCCGCGGCCAAGTTCTCACCTACAACAACGAACTGATCGACGCGCTTTACTCCTCCACCACAGGGGGCGTTACCGCACAATTTAACGATATTTGGGACGGAGACAACCGCCCTTACCTCCAACCCCGCGTAGACTCCCCCAATCCCCCCTGGAACCTCGCCCAACAGCCCCTCAATGATGAAGCGGCCTTTCGCCGTTTTATCGCCCTTACCGACGGCTTTAATGAAAGTGGCGTAAATGTGTTTCGTTGGGATCGTCAAAGCAGTATCCAAGACCTCACCGCCGATCTTAATCGTTATCTCGAACGCACCAAAAATCCCATTACAAACGTCGGCCAAATTAGTAATATTGCTGTTACTGAGCGATCGCCCTCCGGTCGCGTTCTCACCCTGAGCGTTTTTACCGACAAAGGCACTATCGAACTGCATAAAACTGAAGCTCGCAGCGCCTTTGGCCCGCCCCGCAGTACCCTGTTTTACCTCGAACCCATCAAAGATGCTAATCAAAACTTACAAGGCTATCGCTTTATTGGCGGTGGTTTTGGTCACGGTGTGGGAATGAGTCAATATGGGTCGTATAACTTAGCGAACTTAGGGAAAACCGCCCCCGAAATTTTAGCGTTTTATTACCCGCAAACCACCTTAACTGAACTGAATCCCAGTATTGTTTATTATCCCGAAGAATAGTTGTTGGTGACAAGTTAAGGCCACAACCTCGATACCCAGAAAGCCTAAAACCCTTGTAGGGGCAAGGTTTCCTTGCCCAATCTTACCTTTGAATACAGACATTTGAGGCGGCGATTACTGGTACACTTTTCCGTTGTGGCGAATCCAGCCATCGACATGACGACCCGCCGGGTCGCGATGCGTCCAGTGCATGACTCCACCTTGAGGATTCCATTCATATTCCCCATAAAATTCGACGCGATCGCCAACAGATAGGGAATTTACTCTAGGTGCTAAGTCGATATTATGGGCAATTAATAGAGTTTGACCGGAAGAAAGTCTCACAATAAATCGTTGATGTTGACTCCCGTCGCGATCGTCGGAAAGAACGCGAATGACTTGACCAACTGCTCTAACTTGAACATTACTTTGTTGATTTTGAAAAGCTTGTTGTAAAAGTCGGACACCTTCTTCCGTGGAGGGAGTAGAAGCAGTAACAGAACCGGAACCGCGATCGCAGCGAGAATCAAATTCTGCCAGAGCGCCTAAATCACTGCAATCTACAGCCTGAGTCTGGTTTGGTAATACCAGGGTGAAGGCGAATAGAGCGAATAGGCTTAGGAGAAGTTGAGTATTGTTTTTCATGGGGTGTTGTGGCGATTTTGTAGCTCACCCTAGT
>JBKHDX010000320.1:0-3975 GCA_046541115.1 Spirulinaceae cyanobacterium
TTGGGAATCCCTACCCTACGAATGCTGTTTCCTCTGTTGTATCAACCTTTAGGATATGAAGTAAATGGGGGCGATTATTTGGTTTTTGGGGTATTTAGCTTATTTTTCGTTTTAAGCTTTTATTTTCCTAGCGATCGCCCTCTTTGGCAGCGACGGGCTTATATTTGGTTTGAAATAATCTGTCTTTTAGCCACTCGCTTATTTTCTCATTGGGGCTTGGATTTGTTGCTGTGGTTGGTAATCGTCAAAAGTTGTTTTCTGTTACAGCAAAAAGAGGCAATTTTCACCGCGATCGCGTCGGGAATTGCCTGGCAAATCGTTTTCGCACGTTATTTTCTCACTCAAATATTGCAACCTGCTCAAATGGAAGCTCAGTTAGAAGCATTAGCCAGCGTTCCCGTTCCTCTACAAGTCCTTGATATCGTACTTAACAGTACCAGTATTTTTATTGCAGCTAATTTTCTTATTATTCTCCTCTGTATGACCGCGATCGCGGAGCGAAAAAGCCGCTTAAGAGAAGCCGCATTAGCTCAAGAAGTGGAAATCCTAGCCGCAGATTTGGAAAGAACCCGAATCGCTCGCGATATCCACGATTCCCTCGGTCATACCCTCACCGCCTTAGACGTACAACTCGAACTCGCTAAAGCGCTTTACGAACGCCAATCAGAAGGTTTACAACAGGCATTAGAAACAACCAAAACCCTGGCCAGTCAAGCGTTACAAGAAGTACGTCGCTCTGTGGCAACGTTGCGGGAAGAATGCTTTGATTTGAATGAGGCTTTAACTCATTTAATCCATACTTTTCAACAAAATCATAATCTTACTATTCACAGCAAAATTGATTTACCCGAACTTCCCTTACAAACCAGCCATCAACTTTATTGTATTATCAAAGAAGGACTTGAAAATATTCGCAGACATAGCCAAGCGAACGCAATTCAACTGCAAGGAGAAATGAAATTAGAAGAAGTCATTATTACTTTAAAAGATGATGGTATTGGCTTCGATCTCTCGCAACCGATTTCCGGTTTTGGCTTACAAGGAATGCAAGAGCGATCGCATCTTATCGGCGGTGAATTTGCTCTCGAAAGTAGCCCCGGACAAGGGACAACCATTCAAATTAAAATTAAGCTATGATTCGCCTTCTGTTAGCGGACGATCAATCATTATTTCGCCAAGGTTTAGCCGCTTTATTGTCTCTCGAAAATGATTTGGAAATTGTCGCAGAAGCGGCTCATGGAAAAGACGCGATCGCCCTTGCCGAACAACACCAACCGGATATTATTTTAATGGATGTACGAATGCCAATTTGTGATGGAGTTGAAGCGACACAAATCATTCACAATCGTTATCCCTGGATTCGCATTCTGGTGTTAACTACTTTTGATGACGATGAATATATTTTTAAATCTCTCCAAGCAGGCGCTTTAGGCTATCTTCTCAAAAGTACGCCAGCGCCGGAAGTTGCCGACGCAATTCGCCGTTTAAAACAAGGATATAGTCAACTGGGGCCAACCATTGCTCCCAAAGTTTTTTCGCAACTCCAGCCTCCGGTTAAAAAGACTGATATTCGGCAGCATTTTAGCCAGCGAGAAATCGAAATCTTACAGCAACTTAGTGAAGGAAAAAGTAATCGCGAAATTGCTCAAACTTTAAACCTAACTGAAGGCACAATTAAAAATCATTTGACCCATATTTTTTGCCAATTAAATGTACGCGATCGCACCCAAGCAGCGTTATGGGCTTATCAAAATTCTAATAAGGTACGTTAACGAAGTGTAACGCACCCTACTGCCGTGACACACTTTAAATGGTGGGTTACGGCGGATAGCTGGATTACAGTCATAGCGTAGGTTTTAGCCGCCTAACCCACCCTACATTAAAGCCTCATTTTAGCTGTGTCACGCCACTACGTTAAAGCCTTATTTTAGCTGTGTCACGGCACTACTGGCGCGACACATCTTAAACGGTGGGTTAGTAGGTTGGGTTGAGGTTACGAAACCCAACAACATTTCATGTTTCTAGTAGGGGCGGGGTTTCCCCGTCCAAGCTTTAGCTGTGTCGCGACACTACAGCTGAACTAATGACCAAGGACAAAGCACTCGCTTTCAATTAACGAGCTTCTGTGCCTTGATTGGGATCGCCTTCAGTATTGCGATTTTTATCCCCAGGGGCTTCTGGGGCTGCCGTATCCCGTGCGTCTGACTCAATTGCACCTTGTCCGGTGCGACGGGTTTCGGGGTCTAAAGTGGTTTGTTTTCCTTGCGAAGCGGTGACTGTGCTTTTATCTTGTTCGGGGTTTGTCATGGTAATTTGATATTTTAACTTCGTGTTTAGATCGTAACGAGACAATAATCCTTTTCTGCTCCATCCGAAGAAAGAAAATCCTCTCTTGCTCTGGGCTTGTTTCTTGTGTTTAAATAGACCTCATGAGCCTTGAAGAAACCAGCGAAGTAATTGTCATTGGTAGCGGCATTGGCGGCTTGTGTAGTGCCGCTTTGTTGGCGCAAGCAGGGTTAGAGGTGACAGTATGCGAGAGTCACAGCATTCCAGGCGGGGCGGCTCACGGCTTCGAGCGTCAGGGATTTAAGTTTGATTCGGGGCCGTCGTTGTATTCGGGATTGTCTTATAGTCCTTCTCCGAATCCCTTGCGGCAAGTCCTCGATTTACTAGGGGAAGATTTACCCTGCGCGAATTACGATACATGGGGCTGTTGCTTGCCCGAAGGTGACTTTAAAACCGCCGTTGGGGGAAATCAATTTTGCGACGTTTTGGCGGAGTTACGGGGGCCGCAAGCGGTGTTAGAATGGCGCAATCTCCAGCGTCTGATGCGTCCGTTATCCAAAGCCGCGATCGCGATTCCTCCTGTCGCATTACGGGCTGATTGGGGAGCAGTTTTCACCGTGGGGCGGTTTCTGGGTTCTATGGTAAAACACGGGCCCGGAGTTGCCAAGTTAACCGGAGCATTTGAGCCAATTATGGACGAGGTGATTCGCGATCGCTTTATTCGCAATTGGCTAAATTTACTGTGTTTCCTCTTATCCGGTTTACCCGCAAAAGACACTTCTGCGGCCGAAATGGCGTTTATGTTTGCCGATTGGTATCGTCCCGGCGTACAGTTAGATTACCCCATCGGCGGTAGTGGGGCGCTTGTGGACGCATTAGTTAGAGCATTGCAGCGTTTTGGGGGAGAATTGCGCTTAAATGCCCATGTCGAGCAAATTTTAGTTAAAGGCGATCGCGCCGTCGGGGTAAGCTTGCGAGATGGAAGCGTCCTCAAAGCCCGTAAAGCCGTCATTAGCAACGCCTCAGTCTGGGATACACTCAAGTTACTCCCACCGAAATCGGTTTCAGAAAGCTATCGACAACAAAAACAAGCCACTCCCCCTTGTGACAGTTTCATGCACCTCCATCTGGGGATTGACGGCGCAAACTTACCCTCAGATTTAGCTTGTCACTACATTTTCGTTAAAGATTGGGACGCGGGAATTGATGCACCGCAAAATGTTGTTTTGATCTCGATTCCTTCCCGCCTCGATCCCAGTCTTGCGCCCCCCGGAAAGCACGTTATTCACGCCTATACCCCCGGAAATGAGCCTTATGGGGCGTGGCAAGGGTTAGATCGTAAAAGTAAAGCGTATCAGCAACAAAAGCAAGCGCGATCGCAAATTATGTGGGAAGCCATTGAGCGTTTTATTCCCGATATTCGCGATCGCTGCGAGGTAACGCTGATCGGTACGCCCTTGACCCACAAGCGCTTTCTACGGCGAGATCGGGGTTCTTACGGGCCGGCCCTTTCGGCGGCGAAGGGGCTGTTTCCTGGGGCAACAACACCCCTCTCCGGGCTTCTTTGCTGTGGGGATTCCACCTTCCCTGGTATTGGTTTACCTGCCGTTGCTGCCAGTGGCGCGATCGCGGCTAACACCCTCATTCCCCTCAACCAACATTTTGCGATGTTGAATCGTTTGGGACTTT
>JBKHDX010000321.1:0-3966 GCA_046541115.1 Spirulinaceae cyanobacterium
CCTCTGGCGATTCATGGCATCTTGCCTCGGAATATTTTATTCTTATCGGTGGTTCTTCTCCACGGCTTGCGTCGTTTGCTGCCACCGTATTAATCGAGATTTACAATTTATTTTTATGCTATTTGCTTTTCAGTTTCGCTCTCCGGGGCCGATTATTTTTGAACTCGGCCCCCTCACCATTCGCTGGTATGGTTTACTGATCGCGATCGCGGTACTTTTAGGGGTTACTTTATCGCAATATCTCGCCCAAAAACGGCAAGTTAACCCGGAATTAATCGGAGATTTTGCCATTTGGATGGTTATTGCCGCTATTCCGTCGGCTCGCTTGTATTATGTCCTGTTTGAGTGGCAACAATATGCCCAAAATCCCCAAGATATTATTGCCATCTGGAAAGGAGGAATTGCCATTCACGGCGCAATTTTAGGGGGAACGATCGCGGCGTTAATTTTTGCCCGGTTGAACCGCATTTCCTTTTGGCAAATCGCCGATCTTGTCGCGCCTTCGTTGATTTTAGGTCAAGCGATAGGCCGTTGGGGCAATTTCTTTAACTCCGAAGCCTTTGGTGCGCCAACAGATTTACCCTGGAAGTTATACATTCCCCCCGCGAATCGTCCCCCAGAGTTGATTCAGTACGAATATTTTCATCCCACCTTTCTCTATGAATCGTTGTGGAATATCATGGTGTTTGTTTTGCTGATGGCGTTGTTTTTCTGGGGCTTGCGCCATCGGGGCCGCTTAAAAGTGGGGACGCTGTTTTTAACTTACGCGATCGCTTATAGTAGCGGTCGGATCTGGATTGAGGGGTTGCGGACAGATAGCCTTATGGTTGGGCCGCTACAAGTGGCTCAGTTGGTTAGTTTAGCCGAAATGATCTTCGGGGTTGTGGGCTTGTTTTGGTTATACAAGGTACAAAAGCCCCTTCCTGATGTTGTCCCTCCAACCCCAGAAAAAGCTGACGATTGATCGTCACTCACTTTCTATCTCTATTTCTGGTCAAGTCTGGAACTCAAGTTTATTCTAAGAAAGCTATATGCCGCAATCTCTTTCACCTGCTGTTTATATTATCGGTGCGGGGCCAGGGGATCCCGAACTGTTGACCCTCAAAGCCTATCGCATTCTGACCCAAGCTGATGTCATTTTGTACGCAAATTCTTTAGTACCAACGCAAATTTTAGAGGATGTGCGTGACGATGCTGAATTAATTCCAACTGGAAGCCAAACCCTAGAAGAAATTATCCCTTTAATGGGCGATCGCGTTCGCGAAAAGAAAATAGTGGTTCGTCTACATTCGGGAGATTTGAGCCTATATAGTGCCATTCACGAACAAATCCAAGCCTTAAGAACAGCAGAAATTCCTTTGGAATTAATCCCCGGTATTAGCGCTTATCAAGATGCGGCGGCTAAATTAGGGGTAGAACTCACCGTACCGGGCTTAGTTCAAAGTATTATTCTAACCCGTATTAGCGGCAGGGCTTCTGCGGTACCCCAAGCTGAGGAATTAGCGAGTCTTGCTGCCCATAAAGCGAGTTTGTGCTTATATTTGAGCGCTCGTCATGTCCAAACGGCCCAAGACCAACTTCTGCAATCTTACCCTGCCGAAACTACTGTTGGCATTTGTTATCGTTTAGGTTGGCCCGATGAGCAAATTTGGGTTGTTCCTCTTGATAAAATGGCAGAAGTAACGCAAGAACAACAATTAATTCGGACAACTTTATATGTGATTAGTCCTGCCCTAGATGGGAGTCAAAAAAGTCATTCAACGGCTCGATCTCGTCTTTATCATCCCGATCATTCTCATTTGTTTCGACCTCATTCTCGTCGTATCGAAAAACTATGAAAACTGTTTTAGTAGTTGAAGATAGTGCCACCGATCGCACTTTGTTATCCGGTTATTTACAACAATTGGGTTGTATGGTGATGTCAGCTTCTAGTGTTGAAGAAGCCAATACTCAATTATTAAAAAAACCGCCGGATTTGATTATTCTCGATGTAATTTTACCGGGTCAAAGCGGTTTTGAACTATGCCGTGAAATTAAAACTAATCCCACGTTGAAAAAAATTCCGGTCGTGATCTGTTCGACTAAAGGAACAGATGTGGACAAAATGTGGGGCAATATGTTAGGAGCTGATGCTTATCTGACTAAACCGGTGAATGGCGATGACCTTAAAAGAGCGATCGATCGGTTAATTTCCATATAAATGCTGATTTTTTGAGTTGCATCATCGGCTATCAGCTATAATTCCCAATAAACATCCCCATTCCCTTCCCGGAAAGAATATTTCGATCGAAACCGTCCATGTTGGCTCGTACTTGGAGTGCATCTATTGTTGGTATTGACGCGGTTAAAGTTGGCGTAGAAGTCGATGTATCCAACGGTTTACCCAAAACCATTATCGTTGGTTTACCCGATGCCGCCATTCAAGAATCGCGAGAAAGAGTTAAATCAGCCCTAAAAAATGCTGGTTTTGCTTTTCCTCAACGCCAGATTTTAATTAATTTGACTCCGGCCGATTTACGCAAAGAAGGCCCGAGCTTTGATTTGCCCATCGCGATCGGTATTTTAGCAGCTTCTGAGCAAGTGAATCCTCAGTTATTAGGAGATCATTTATTTTTAGGAGAATTGTCCCTAGATGGCAGTTTACGCCCAGTAGCGGGTATTTTACCCATCGCAGCGGCGGCGCAAAAGTTGGGGATTACGGGCTTAATTGTCCCGGCGGATAATGCCCAGGAAGCGGCAGTGGTAGAAGGGGTGTCGGTGTACGGCTTTCGCCATTTAGCCGATATTCAAGATTTTCTCGATCGCCCCCAGCATTACCCCCCGATGCAGGTCGATGGAAATCAAGCGTTGGATCGCGCTGTCCCGTTGGGTCTCGATCTGCGGGAAGTGAAGGGTCAAGCCCATGCTCGTCGCGCCCTGGAAATCGCGGCGGCAGGCGGTCATAACCTGATTTTTGTCGGCCCCCCCGGTAGTGGTAAAACGATGTTAGCGCGGCGCTTACCGGGAATTTTACCGCCCCTTTCTTTTACAGAAGCGTTGGATGTGTCGCAAATTCACTCTGTGGCGGGGCTGCTGAAAAATAAAGGCACATTAATTCGCGATCGCCCTTTTCGCAGTCCTCATCATTCGGCCTCGGGGCCATCGTTAGTAGGAGGAGGCAGTATTCCCCGACCGGGAGAGATTTCTTTGGCTCATCGCGGCGTGTTATTTCTCGATGAATTAACAGAATTTAAGCGCAATGTGTTGGAGTTTTTGCGGCAACCCCTCGAAGATGGTTTTGTGAGCATTTCTCGCACTCGCCAATCGGTGGTGTTTCCAGCCCGGTTTACCTTGGTGGCAAGTACCAATCCCTGTCCCTGCGGCTATTACGGCGATCCGATTCAGGCTTGTACTTGTTCGCCCCGCATGAGAGAGCAATATTGGGCGAAGTTGTCGGGCCCGTTGATGGATCGCATTGATTTACAAGTGGGGGTGAATCGCCTCAAACCCGAAGAAATGATGCGGCAAACTCAGGGGGAATCGTCTCAAGCTGTGCGCGATCGCGTGGCTCAAGCCCGCGCGATCGCCCAACAACGCTTTCACAACGATCCGAGCGCTCGTAGCAATGCCGAAATGAAAAGCCAGCATCTGCGTCAATTTTGTCAACTGGATGAAAAGGGACGCAGTTTGCTCGAAGGGGCAATTCGCAAATTGGGTTTGTCGGCCCGAGCGATGGATCGCATTCTCAAAGTGGCTCGCACCATTGCGGATTTAGCAGCAACGGACGAGATTCAACCGCAACAGATAGCCGAGGCGATTCAGTATCGTACCATCGACCGAATGCAGTGATTTGTCTTTTGTCCTTTGTCATTCGTCGTTTGTTGTGGGTTAGTCGATCGGAGCGATGACGAAGTGGCAGGCAACGCTAAAACGTAAATTTGGACGGGGAAACCCCACCCCTACCAAAAACAAACAACAAATAACTAT
>JBKHDX010000322.1:0-3924 GCA_046541115.1 Spirulinaceae cyanobacterium
GAGTTAGAATATCGATTAAACTTCGCGATCGCAACCCTCAGTAGTATCGCCAGTTTAGCAGGCAGTATCTTTGGGCTATTCTTGTTTTATCGCACCGGGTACACCTTTGCGGGGTGGGAATGGCAAGAAGCCCTTATTGTTTTGGGCATTTTTACCTTATTGCAAGGATTCGCAGCGACGTTATTAGTTCCCAATCTCAATCGCATTGTGCGACAGGTACAAGAGGGGACGCTGGATTATATTTTATTGAAGCCGATTAGCAGTCAGTTTTGGCTGTCAGCCAGAGCAATTTCTCCTTGGGGTGTACCAGATTTAGTATTTGGTTTAGTTATTATTATTTATGCAGGGATTCAGTTAAATTTCGGTATTTCTAATTATTTATTAGGGGTGATTCCCCTATTACTGGGCTTTACGATTTTGTATAGTTTGTGGTTTATGTTAGGGGCAACCAGCATTTGGTTTGTGAAAATTTACAATGTGACGGAAGTGTTGCGGGGATTGCTTGAAGCGGGACGATATCCCATGGTGGCCTATCCCGCAGGATACCGTGTTTTCTTTACCTTTGTGGTTCCGGTAGCCTTTTTAACAACAATACCCGCCGAAGCTATGTTAGGAAGAGGACAAGTGACGGGTATTGTAGGAGCGGCGTTCCTCGCGATCGCGCTTTTAGTTATTTCTAGCTTGTGGTGGCGATTTGCCCTGCGATTTTATACCAGTGCATCAAGCTGATTTTCATTTGTATCCCAGAATACAAAACATAAGAAAATCAAGCCTTACCATACAAGCCTTGACTGTGCTTAAGTAAATTCATCAGCAAAGTTTAAGCAAAGCGATAAAAAGCTAGAAAGGTAAGGAAACAAATATGGCGAAGTTCGGACGACGCAAATTTTTATATTACGGAACCACAGCCCTAGGAACAAGCTTGCTACTGAAAGCCTGCGGTGGTGCAGCCACAGATACCACCGATAGCGCAGCAGAAACAGAAGGCGATTCTACCGAAGTTGCTGCTGCCAGTGGCGATACCATTAAAGTCGGCTTGCTACACTCTTTAAGCGGGACGATGGCCATTAGTGAAACCACCGTCAAAGAAGCCGAAGAATTAGCTATCGAAGAAATTAACAACGCCGGTGGGGTTCTCGGTAAGCAAATCGAAGCCGTCGTTGAAGATGGTCAGTCGGACTGGGATGTTTTCAAAGAAAAAGCCGAAAAACTCATTGACCAAGACGAAGTAGTAACCGTCTTTGGTTGCTGGACTTCAGCGAGTCGTAAAGCGGTGCTGGATACCTTTGAATCGAAAAACCATATGCTGTGGTATCCCGTACAGTACGAAGGGCAAGAATGCTCTAAAAACATCTTCTACACCGGGGCTGCCCCCAACCAACAAATCGAGCCTGCGGTAGATTGGCTGTTGGAAAATAAAGGCAATCAGTTCTTCTTAGTCGGTTCTGATTATGTCTTCCCTCGTACTGCCAATACGATTATCAAAGAGCAACTCAAAGCTAACGGCGGCGAAACTGTCGGAGAAGACTACTTACCCCTCGGTAACACCGAAGTCACCCCAATTATTACCAAAATTCGTCAAGCCCTCCCCGATGGCGGTGTTATCTTCAACACCCTCAACGGTGATAGCAACGTGGCTTTCTTCAAACAAATGAAAGGGGCAGGCTTAAACCCCGATAAATACCCGGTGATGTCCGTGAGTGTGGCTGAAGAAGAAGTGCGCCAAATCGGGCCGGAATTCCTCATCGGCCATTATGCGGCGTGGAATTACTTCCAAACTGTGGAAACCCCCGAAAACGAAGCCTTTGTCGCCGCTTTCAAAGAGAAATATGGCGAAGACCGGGTGACGAATGACCCGATGGAAGCCGCTTACATCATGGTCTATCTCTGGAAGCAAGCGGTAGAAGAAGCTGGCAGCACAGATTTAGAAAAAGTCCGGGCCGCGGCCATTGGCCAACAATTTGATGCCCCTGAAGGCCCGGTGCAAATGTTCCCCAACCACCACATTTCCAAGACGGTGCGGGTCGGACAAGTCCGCGATGATGGCTTGTTTGACATCGTTTGGTCTACCGATGGCCCGGTTGAACCGCAACCCTGGAACCAATACGTTGCCGATACTAAGGGTTATGCCTGTGATTGGACAGACCCGGCTAAGGGTGGCAAGTTCAAAATGGAAGGCGCTTAGTTCAGTCATCAGTCATCAGTTATCAGTTATCAGTTATCCGCACCTGAGTGGAACGTTTTTCCAATAATTTACTGGTTTTGGTTACTGGTTATTTGTCTTGATGAGAGGAAGTAGGGTGGGCAATGCCCACCATTCACCATTCCTAGCTTTTAGCCTAATTTTGATGTCTTAAGCCATCATCATGGTGCTATAAAATCAAGTTTCAAACGAGAGTCTAGTCTTTATTTAGATAGTTCGTGACTGGTTTGTGTATCGGGTTGCAAAACAAGAGAGATTTTTGAACAGTGTTACCACTCATCCAAGGGATTTTTGATGGTATTGGCATTGGCTCAGTCTTGCTCCTCGCAGCGTTAGGGCTGGCCATTGTCTTTGGTTTGATGGGTGTCATTAACCTGGCTCACGGTGAGTTAATGATGCTTGGGGCTTATGCGACATTTGTCGTGCAGAATATTTTTAAACCGTTGGGGGAACCCTGGACGAATTTTTATGTTTTTGCGGCGTTACCTGTGGCTTTTGTCGTCGCGGCGATTATGGGGTTGGTGCTAGAGCGAGGGGTGATTCGCTTTCTCTACGGACGACCCTTAGAAACCTTGCTGGCGACTTGGGGGGTGAGTTTGTTACTGCGTCAGGTAGTCCGCAGTGGTAACTGGGTGATGGCTATTGGTTTGGCGGTTTTTTGTGTTTTATTTTTTGGGACTCAGTGGGCGTTACGCACCTTTGGCCGTCGGATTGACTGGGAAGGAATGGCCCCCGGTATTTTAATCGCGAGAATTGCGGCTGAAGTGTTGGTCGCGAGTTGGCTGTTAGTCGCCGTTGCTGGCAATTTGGGCTGGTTTATTGGGTTGCCGTTGTTTGCGGTGGTATTTGTGCCGAAATGGTCGGGGGTTCGCAACGCTACGCCACAAATTATACAAAATTGGTTACTCGAAGTTAGTATTCTAGTTTCGGGCGCGATCGCAACCGCCGTTGGTTTACTCCTCACCCAAGGGGAAAGTACAGCCCTGACTAAGCCTTGGTTTAGCGCTCGTAACGTCGATGTGACGGCTCCGCAATGGTTACAAGGGGGCATTCCCATTGGTGGCGGCTTTCAAATTCCCATGAGCCGCATTTTCATTATCATTTTGACGATTTTTTGTTTGCTGGGAACCTATTGGTTTCTCAACAAATCCAACTGGGGCTTACGCATTCGCTCAGTGACTCAAAACCGCAGTATGAGTGCTTGTCTGGGGATTCCGACGGAAAAAGTGGATGCGCTAACCTTTGCCTTGGGGTCGGGGTTAGCGGGAATTGCTGGTTGTGCGATTACCCTCCTCGGTTCAGTCGGGCCAAATACGGGTCAAAACTACATCGTAGATACGTTTATGGTGGTGGTTGTCGGCGGTGTCGGTAATTTATTCGGCACGATTATTGCCGCCATGGCCATCGGGATTTTAAGCTTTTTATTGGGTTCGGGAACCCTCGCGTTTTTGATTCCCCCAGATGCGGCAGTGTTGCAACCCATTACTGATTTCTTTATGTTCTTTGCCACTGCAAGTATGGCAAAGGTTATGGTATTTGCGCTGATTATTACTTTCTTACAATTTAAGCCTGCGGGTATTTTTTCCCCGAAAGGACGGACGGCGGAAATGTAATTTCAGTTATCAGTCAACAGTCATCAGTCATCAGTGTTTTGGGCAGTAGGCTTTTTCAGTTATCAGTCAACAGTCATCAGTCATCAGTGTTTTGGGCAGTAGGCTTTT
>JBKHDX010000323.1:0-3897 GCA_046541115.1 Spirulinaceae cyanobacterium
GTTTAGAACCCCGGTTTCTTAAAGAAACCGGGGTTCTGGTTGTAAGCCGGGGTTCTGACTATTTGCCTTTAAATGAGACTTTAACTAAGCGCCACTGCGTAACTTATCTAACACGCTGCGGTCTTCGAGGGTCGAGGTATCCCCCGCCACCTCTTGTCCTGCGGCGAGATTGCGGAGTAAGCGTCGCATAATTTTACCCGATCGCGTCTTCGGCAGAGAATCAGTAAACTGAATAGCTGCGGGTCGGGCGATCGCGCCAATTTCCTTGACAACGTGCTGTTTTAGCTCGTTTTCGAGGGCTTCGCTGGCATCATATTCTCCTTCTAGGGTGATAAAAGCGTAGACATCCTCGCCCTTCACCTCATCCGGGCGACCCACCACTGCGGCTTCTGCAACCGCCGGATGAGACACCAACGCCGACTCGACTTCCATTGTTCCCAGACGGTGACCGGAAACATTCATCACATCGTCCACGCGACCCATCACCCAGAAATAACCGTTTGGGTCTTGACGGGCCCCATCCCCGGCAAAATAGAAATGTTGGTCACCTTTGGGGGCGATGTGTTCCCAATAGGTGCGACGGAAGCGGTCGTCATCGCCGTACACCGTCCGCATCATACCCGGCCAGGGATGCTTAACCACCAGATAGCCGCCGGAATTAGATTCGACGGGATTGCCTTCTAAATCGACAATCTCGGCAATAATACCGGGAAAGGGGAGTGTCGCCGACCCCGGTTTGGTGGGTGTTGCCCCCGGTAAGGGAGTCAGCATAAAGCCCCCAGTTTCCGTTTGCCACCAAGTATCAATAATCGGACAGTTTTCGCCGCCAATAACTTTGTGATACCACATCCAGGCTTCCGGGTTGATCGGTTCGCCTACGGTTCCTAATAAGCGCAGAGAAGACAAATCGCGGGCTTTGGGCAGGTGTTCCCCCATTTTGATAAACGCCCGAATTGCGGTGGGGGCGGTGTAGAAAATGGTCACGCCGTATTTTTCCACCACATCCCAGAAACAACCGGGATTAGAAGGACGGGGTACGCCTTCATACATTAAACTGGTTGCGCCATTGGAAAGGGGCCCGTAGACAATATAACTGTGTCCGGTAATCCAGCCCACATCCGCCGTACACCAATACACATCGGTGTCTTTGAGGTCGAATGTCCATTTAGAGGTGACATGGGTGTAGAGGTTGTAACCGCCGGTGGTGTGAACAACGCCCTTGGGTTTCCCAGTTGTGCCACTGGTGTAGAGGATAAACAGCATATCTTCGCTGTCCATGGGTTCGGCGGGACAATCGGCAGAAGCCCCCGCTTGGAGGTCGTGCCACCAATGGTCTCGTCCGGGTTCCATGTGGACTTTTTCTTGGGTGCGTTGGACAACCAAGACGTTTTCGACGCTGGGGGCGTGATTGTCCGCGAGGGCTTCGTCTACGGCTGCTTTGAGGGGGATGGTTTTATCTTTGCGAAAGCCCCCATCGGCAGTGACGACTAATTTGGCTTCAGCATCGACGAGACGGGTTCTCAGGGCTTCGGCACTAAAACCGCCAAAAATAACGCTGTGGGGCGCACCAATCCTGGCACAGGCCAGCATCGCGATCGCGGCTTCGGGTATCATGGGCATATATATGCCAACAATATCGCCTTTTTTGACTCCCAGTTGTTTGAAGACATTGGCCATCTGACACACTTCCCGATGCAGTTGAGCATAAGTTAGGGTGCGAGAGTCGCCGGGTTCGCCTTCCCAAATCAAGGCGGCTTTGTTTTTGCGCCAAGTGGTGAGATGGCGGTCGAGGCAGTTGTAGGAAATGTTAATTTTACCGTTGACAAACCATTTCGCGTGGGGCGGTTGCCAATCGAGAACTTTATCCCATTTTTCAAACCAATCGAGTTCGCTTTCGGCGAGTTCTGCCCAAAATCCTTCAGGGTCGGCTTTGGCTTTATCGTATATTTCTTGATATTTCTCCATGCTGCCAATCGTGGCTTTTTCCGCAAATTCACTAGGGGGCGGAAAGAGGCGATTTTCTTGCAGGATGGATTCGATCGTGGGTTGTGACATTTGTTATCGTTGCTACAAGTCTGTATCAATCACGATAATGTCTTCTGCGTCGCGATCGCCCTAGATGTTTGCTTTTCTTTAAGCTTTCTGTTTAGTCAATTGGCTAGTGTTACCGTTGGGTTGGTTGGTTTTAGGCAGTGGGCAGTAGGTAGTGGGGGGAATTACGAGTTATGAATTATGAAAGTAGAGGAAAAGCTGATGAGTCCTGTTACCCTCGATATTCGTACTCTAAATCTTAGCGACGAGCAGTTTTATCAACTTTGTTTGCAGAATCGCGATCGCCGTCTCGAACGTAATTGTAACGGAGATTTGATTATTATGCCGCCTGCCGGGGATGAAACGAGTAATCGCAATGCAACTCTGATTGCTTTGTTGTGGCTGTGGAATAATCGGGAAAATACAGGGATTGTGTTTGATTCGTCTGCCGGATTTATTTTAGCGAATGGTGCGACGCGATCGCCCGATGTGGCCTGGATTCCCCTCTCGAAATGGCAGCAAGTCCCAACCGAACAGCGACAGCGTTTTGCCCGCATTTGTCCAGATTTTATCATTGAGTTGCGCTCTCCGAGTGATTCTCTCAGCACTCTACAGGAAAAGATGCGGGAATATTGCCAGAATGGGACGCAGTTGGGTTGGTTAATTGACCGACAAAATCGCCAAGTGGAAATTTATCGACCCGGACAAGATAGAGAAACTCTAGATAATCCGACAACTTTATCGGGAGAGAATGTTCTTCCTGGTTTTAACCTTGAGTTAGAGCGTATTTGGTGAACCAGAGAAGATAATAGTGTTTATAGAATCAAGGCAGAGCCTTGTTGGGACGTTCTCAGGTACAACTTAGGAACTAGGTTAGAAATTATCGGGAAAACTTACCGTATATCTGAATCATGAGTCCTGTTACCCTTGATATTCGTACTCTTAATCTTAGCGACGAGCAGTTTTATCAACTCTGTTTGCAGAATCGCGATCGCCGTCTCGAACGCAATTGTAACGGAGACTTGATTATTATGCCGCCAGCCGGGGATGAAACGAGTAATCGCAACGGTCGGTTAATTCAACAGTTGTTTAACTGGTCGGATAGTGATGGTAGTGGCATTGCCTTTGATTCATCCGCCGGATTTATTTTAGCGAATGGAGCGACGCGATCGCCAGATGTGGCCTGGATTTCCTTCTCGAAGTGGCAGCAAGTCCCGACAGAACAACGACAACGCTTTGCTCACATTTGCCCAGATTTTATCATTGAGTTGCGTGCCGCTACGCGGATCCCTGCGGGATCGCCCAGTGATTCTCTCAGCACTCTACAGGAAAAGATGCGGGAATATTGCCAGAATGGGATGCAATTGGGTTGGTTAATTGACCGTCAAAACCGCCAAGTGGAAATTTATCGACCCGGACAAGCTGTAGAAACTCTAGAAAATCCCACAACCTTATCGGGAGAAAATGTTTTGCCTGGCTTTAATCTTGAATTAGAGCGGATTTGTTGACAACTCCCCGTCCTTAAGGAGCGGGGATTCTCGCTTCATTGGGAGAGTAAGCGCTGATACCGAAGCATTAGCCCCGATCTCTTTACCCAAGGGCGTGCATTGTTCCGATCTGCCCGACCGTACTTAGTTGACAGTTTAGCACAAAGCCGTCCTTAAAGGACGGGGCTTTAGACCCAAAAATCTTGGTAAGCAACGGGTTATTCGCACTTTATCTTTATAATAAGAAAGACGAGGCGTAACAAAAGTAAATACAGCGCCAACAAACCGTAATATCTAGCATATAGACGCAAAGCGTTTCTTTAGAAAAACTCTAAAAAACCTCACAGAGACATAACTAAGCTATGGCGCAAATACAAAC
>JBKHDX010000324.1:0-3893 GCA_046541115.1 Spirulinaceae cyanobacterium
CCCCCGATTGCCGATTGCCGATTGCCGAGAAGCCCCTTAGATGCTGATAACTGATGACTGATAACTGATAACTGAACAAAGCCTACTGCCGACTGCCGCGAAAACCTTGCGGGCGGTTATTACGGCGTTCTTGCGTCATTTGGGACAACTCTTGGCGTTGAGTGGGGGTGAGAACTTGGCGAGTTTCGAGCATACTTTCAAAACGCAGATTCGCCATGTTTTGTTGTAAACGCATTACCTCATTGTGTTGAGCGCGTAATTGTTCCACCGACGCATCGCTGGCCATCAAAGCCCCTAATTGTTGGCGGGCCGCTTGCATTGAGTCCCGTTGCTCGTCCATTTGGCCTTTGTATTTGTCGCGAATGCTTTGGATTTGTTGTTGCTGTTCGCTCGTTAAATTCAGTTGTTGTAAAAAGCGTCCGCCAGCATCCGGGCCGCCTCGTCGTCCGCCGCGATTTTGCGCCATTTGTCCCCGGTTGGAGTGAGTTCCGGGGTCAAAGTTGGGGTTGAGGGGTTCAGCCGAGGAAACCCCTGTGCTGAGGAAAAAGCTTAAAGCAGACAAAGCGAAAATATTGCGAATAGACATGAGAAACCTCATTATTATTGAGAATATACAGGGGTGGAAGCTTGAGGATCGGCCAGTAAAAGCCAAGAGTTTGATAAGCTGTTCGTTGCGGTAGCATCAGTCGTAGAGCCAATGGTGTAGCCCCAATTGTCCAGTACAAAGGCTTCGAGTTCCTCGATTTGTTGGGGATTCTGGGCCAGTTGCGGTTGAGGATTGAGAAGATGGTAACCGCCGATTCCTAGTAATAATCCTGCCGCGATCGCCCCTGGAATTAACCCGTATTGCGGACTGCTGCGCGATCGCCACCTCGGATGATGTTCCACTTGTTGCAGCAAGCGGCTTTCTAGGTTGGGGTCAACTGGGGGAGGAACCGGAGCATTTTGGCGTAAAAATTCCACCAAACGCCGATCGTTGTCTTCGGAAAATTGAGGACTCATAAGCTTTCTCCAACTTCTGCGGCGATCGCTTGACGCATCGCAGTTCGAGCATAAAATAAACGAGATTTCACTGTTCCCAAGCGAATATCGAGAATTTGGGCGATTTCCTTTTGGGGAACATCTTCGAGGTCGTGCAGCACCAGCACCGCCCGGTGTTCTAAAGTTAAACTTTGTAAACCTCGTTGTACTAAGTCTTGATAGTGTAACTGCATCAAATCTGCTTCAGTTGCCGCAGCCGTCTGAGACAGTTGGGCTGCGTCACTATCTCGATTTTGGGCTAAACTACGCCGCCGATCTTGAGCCACATTCCAGCAAATACGATACAGCCAAGTGCCAAAATAATCGGGATTTCGCAGTTTGGGTAAGCCTTTCCAAGCCTTTAAAAAGACATCTTGGGTCAAATCGTCGAGGAATGCTGCCCCACAAAGCTGATACAGCGTTGAACGAACTCGCTTTTGGTGGCGTTGGTAAAGTTGCCGAAAGGCAGCCTGCGATCCTTGCTGACATTCCATCACCAAGTTTCGGTCAGGGACATGAGCGCGATCGTCGGCTAACACCTTGGGCATTTCCTTCACTACCGTTCAAACTTCACCCGTTTAGACCAGGGGGGGATCGAAAAGGTTCAATTTTTGGGGTTGTTGGTTGTTGTTCCCCCGATTGCTTACGGTTGGACGGGGAAACCCCGCCCCTACAAAACTACTGCCCATTGCCTACTCGGTTTTGCGGCTGCCGAGTAGATATAACAAGGCCATGCGGACGGCAACGCCACTGGTGACTTGCTGGGAGATTAAACTCAGGCGGGGATCGTCCATTAAATCGGAACTCAACTCAACGCCACGGTTGACGGGGCCCGGATGTAAAACTTTGACTTCTCGGTGGCATTGTTGGAGGCGATCGCGGGTGATGCCAAAATAGCGATGATATTCCCGCAAACTCGGTAACAGATGCTGGGCCATGCGTTCGTGTTGTAAGCGCAGGGTCATGACAAAATCGGCATTTTCTAAAGCGGGATCGAGTTGCCAATGTAGCCACAATGACCCGCGATCGCCCTTATTTTCTACTAAATCTGCAAAGAGTTTGGGTAACAAAGTGGGGGGCCCGGCTAAATGAACATCTGCCCCCGCCGCCGTCAAACTCCAAATATTCGACCGCGCTACCCTAGAGTGCAGAATATCGCCGACAATGGCTACTTTTTTGCCCTGTAAGACCCCCGAACGCGGGTTTTTGGGGTCGAGTAAGGCACAAAGGGTAAACAGGTCGAGAAGGGCTTGGGAGGGGTGTTCGTGTTGTCCGTCTCCGGCATTGAGGACGCTCACCCCGGATTCGAGTTCGTCCATGGCGGTTGCGATCGCGCCCGGTACACCTGCTTCTCGATGGCGAATCACCATAATATTCGCCCCCATGGCCAGATAGGTTTTCGCCGTATCGAGGATTGTCTCTCCTTTGGTCATTGACGACGTTCCAGGGGAAAAATTGAGGGTATCCGCCGATAAACGCTTGGCCGCTAGTTCAAAGCTGCTGCGGGTGCGGGTAGACGGCTCAAAGAACAAGTTAGCAACAACTTGGCCTTGGAGGGCTGGCACTTTCTTGGTGCGTCGCGACAGCACTTCCCGAAAACTGGCCGCGGTTTGCAAAATTGTATCGTATTCGTGGGGGGCAAAATCCGCCAACGAAAGAACGTGGCGGCGCGTCCACGCTGTAGTTTGAGCCATCCTCTAACCTCCCAAAACCCGGAACTCTCCCGACAGAAAAATAGTCGCCTGGATTATCAAGCATTCCCAAAATTGTTGAATTCAGGCAATTATCCTTATGCAGCGTATCAAAAAATGTTTAACCTATGGAATCGCGATCGCGACGCTGACTTTGGCAGAAGGGGCTTTTTCTCCTTCTGTGTCGGCTATTCCCATTTTGAACCGTTTTCGTCCGTCGAACCCCCGTCCGGTTTTGTCGAATCCTTCTCAACCTGAAGATCGTCAGGTTAATTTATTTTATCCCAATGCTACTTGCGATCGCCTGGTTCCCGAACCTTGGGAAGCCCCTGAAAATAATGCCGTTGAAGCGACGGTGGGTCAAACTATCGAGCGATCGCTTTCGGGGGATTTTGATGTCGTGGGTTATCGGGTTAACCTCGACGAAACTACCGCCATTGTTGATTTGCGTTTGTCTCCCGATAGCGATCGCCATTTCCTTTCTTTGTCTCAATGCGAGAAATTTGCCCTTTTTGGTAGTTTGCGGGAGACTTTAACTGAAAATTCTCTGTGGAATGTCGATAATGTGCGTTTTACCAGCCAAGGGGAAGATATTATGTTTTAATCGCCAAAGGCGGTTTTTAATTGTTGTTCGAGGTCATCAAATAACGTATTCAAATCTTTACCGACTTGCTCAAAACATTGGGGCGGTGAGGGATCGGGTTCAAAGTGGAGTAATATAATTTGGCCTTCCCCAATGCCAATAATGCTCACTTCGCGATCGCGTTTCGTACCGTCAAGAATGCCTAAAATTTCTTGTAGATGATAATTGACGCGGCGATTGAGGTCTTCGAGGGCGGCGCGATCGCAAGCGATAAAATGGGGTTCGGGTTTGATATCAATCCCTAAAATCTTCTCGCTGCCTTCTTCTTGCTCTTGTAAAAAACCCCACACCAACGCGGCCAATTCAACACGATAATCTTGGCTAAAGCAATCCAGTTTAGATTTCCATTTCTCTTGTTCGGGATTGGTAGCAGGGGGACGGCCAAAGGGCATCATAAGGTGATTAACAAGCTCAGTTACTCTATACAGATTATCATAAGGGGCAGTGGGCTTTTTCAGTTATCAGTCAACAGTCATCGCCTCATCAGTGTTTTGGGCAGTGGGCTTGTAGGGGCGCTCTTTTCCCCGCCCAATAACCAA
>JBKHDX010000325.1:0-3891 GCA_046541115.1 Spirulinaceae cyanobacterium
TTAAGGTTGCGCCATTTTCCTCTTTCCAACCATAAGCAAAATAGCGATCGCGCACTTGTCCAGAACGACCGATTAAGGCGACCGCTTCATCGTAGCTCATATCGTCCATTTGCTCGTAATACTGTTTGATGCGAGCTTTAAAATTGTCGTTTGCGGGGGTGGATTGCCCTTGGGAACAATATTCGGCTCGTTGTGATTCGCTCAAACCATTAGAAGAGGCTTGGAGTTGTTGTAGGCGATCGCGATATTGTTGGAGTTGGGTGCGATTGTTGGGATAAGCTTGCATCATACGATTAACCAACGCGATCGCACTCTCCCAATCCTCCGTACACAACGCTTGGTTGAGTTGTCCCCTCATATCTTGCGCCCAACTCGGCAGCATCGTCCAACTGAGTAATCCTCCTAACACGATTCCAAAGCAGCATTGTTTCCAGTTCATAGATAAAATGGTTAAGGATTATTTATTGGTACATAAAACATAAGACATAAGACGCGAGAGCAATACCCCGACTGAGGGGGGGATGAGCTTACCAAGGACTACCAATCAAAGAAAAACCGGCCCAATAAAAAGGATGAGCTAAATTATCTTTCGCTGCTTGAGCCGCCAAATCTTCAGGAAGGGGTAAACCGCCGCGAGAGTTTCGCAGTTCGCTGGCTTCGATGTAAACTTGTTGATGAAGCATGGCGATTTGGGTTTGTTGTAGGGCTGTCGCTACCGTCGGAGCCGTTTGTAACTGTTGGTAAAACTCGCTCATCAAGGCCATAGTTCCCGCATCGCTGACCCGCCACAAACTCGCAAGAGCAGACTTAACTCCCGCTTGAATGGCAAGTCCGGCAAAGCCTAATTCTGCCTCTAAATTGCCAATAGCCGTTTCACAAGCGCTTAATACCAACAAGTCTACGGTAGGATTGTCTAAGCTTAAATCCCGGAGGCGGTCTAAGCTTAAACGTTCGTTACGAAATTGAATGTAAGACTCCTCTGGCATACCGGGATTAAAGGCTGCATGGGTAGCCAAGTGAACAATATTGAAGGATTGTTGCTGGCGTTGCGCTAACAGATTTTCGATGGTGAAGTCTTGGTTGAGTAATGTTTCTCCGGGCCATAAACGGGGCGTAATCGCGGCTAACTCGACTTCGACCGCAGGTAAATTATCTAAATCGTCAAACTCCGATGCACCCATGGCTAAGATGCGGGCTGGCGCGAAAGCAGTTTTTTCAAAGTCTGTGAGATTAAAGGCTGGAATACGAGAAATACTATATTTTTCGATTAAAAATTGTTCGCCATCATGTAACGCTGCAAACGGCAGCGATCGCAACCCCGGCCCCGTACATAAAATTAAACTATCAATATTTTCAGCTTCTAAAACTGATTCGATGGGTTGAAATATCCAAGTATAAAGCTGTTGTGCCGGACGAAGATAAGAGTTAGTAATTCGTAGCACTGGTAAAATTAAGCGATTGCGAAAATCATTTAATGTGCGGGTTAATTCGGCTTGAGAAACTGCTTTATTTTGCCAATTCCGAGGGGCTTGTCCCGGCGTAATTAGCATAATGCACAACTGATCTTCTAGGGGAATAAGCCACACTGCCGCCGCTTTTTCTTGGGTTTGTTGATAGCGAGTTTCTAGGAGTTGTGCGATTTCTGAGGCTTGACGCTGATAGTTGGGAAAGTCGGTTTCAAAATAATCTTCAAATAATATCTCCCAGTTGCTTTCAATCCCCGCGATCGCGCCACCAATGTTCCCCGTTTCTAGCATCCTATCTATTTCGGCGTTTGGTATTTGTGATTTTGCCGGGGTTGGTGAAAGCGCGATCGCCCCCAAGACCAAACAAAACAAGATTGCGAGATAACCCCATCGTTGCCATTTTTGACGCATCCCCATCCTATTTGGTCTTTTCATTTGTTATTGGTTATTGGTTATTGGTTATTAGTTATTAGTTATTGGTTAATTATTAATTGTACATTGTTAATTATCTTGCTGCACAAATAGCCGCCCCAATTAAACCCACTTGAGGATTTAAAATAACTTGAATTGGAATTTGTTTCAACACACCACTTAAACGTCCTTTATCCAGAAAAGCATTGATAAAGCGGTCAGTTTTAAGCAGAGGTAAAACTTTAGGAGCAATACCGCCAGCAATATAAAGGCCGCCATAGGGAAGCAATTTGAGAGCAAGATTACCGGCTTCGGCCCCATAAGCATCAATAAATAAGTCTAGGGTTTCGCAACTGAGGCGATCGCGCTTTTCTAAAGCCCCTTGTGCAATAATCGCCGCCGGGTCAATATCTGGGTCTTTTCCTTGTTCCCAAGCCTGTACTTTCTCGCTGACTGGGGTGGTTTCGGGGGGAAATTCCTCATCCCGCAGAAATTGATAAATGGCGACAATGCCCTGACCGGAAACGACGCGCTCGACCGAGACATTATGAGTATTATATTTGCGTCGGATGTATTGCAGCAAGCGAAACTCGCGATCGCTGCGAGGGGAAAAACTGGCATGACCCCCTTCTGAAGCAAAAACGCGATAACTCTCCCCTTCTGGAGCTAAGAAGCCCTGTCCGAGTCCGGTTCCGGCTCCGATGATAGCAATGGGCGATCGCGCTTGGACGGGGGCATTTTGGCGGGTATAGACATCTTGAGCGTTTAGCCCTAGCACCCCATAACCCACCGCCACAAAATCGTTAATTAAGCGCACTGAAGTTAAATTTAATTCTGTTTCCAAACGACGAGCAGCCAAAACCCAGTTCAGATTGGTCAAAATGCAAGTATCGTTCACCACAGGGCCCGCGATCGCAAAACAAGCCTTTTGAGGAATGAGAGTTTCCCCGGACGTTTTTTCCGCTGCAATAAGAAATTTCTGCACAATCGGCACTAAATCTGGGAAATGAGCGCTGATGTAGCGTTCTTCGGCTAAAATGGCCCCAAACTTACCCCCGCTTGCTTGGACTAAGCGTAAAGTTGTTTTAGTGCCACCGATATCTCCCACCAAAAGTAATGTCATTGTTTTGAGCCTTATGAGTCCTACAATTTTATAGCCGAGTTAACCCGTAGTTGTGGGTTGGCGATCGCGAGCCGATTGCAAGGATTGTTGCACTTGTGCGTCGTTGACTTGAGTAAAGTTTTCGTACCAAAATCCTACAGCATAAAAGCGTTCGGGGGTTTGCAAGCACACCACTTCATCGACGGCTAATACTTCGCGATCGCAAATAGGTGGTGCAGCCACAGGTACCGCTGCAATAATTCGTTGGGGCTGATGTTGGCGCACGCTCA
Organism: Spirulinaceae cyanobacterium; assembly: GCA_046541115.1. GTDB lineage: Bacteria > Cyanobacteriota > Cyanobacteriia > Cyanobacteriales > Spirulinaceae > Jaaginema. The sequence goes on from JBKHDX010000325.1 coordinate 3,270, forward strand.
AAGCCGCCACGCGCAGGGTTGCCCCAGTCGCTAAACCATCATCTACGAGAATAACGATACGATCGCGTAAATCGAGGGGCGGTAAATTTTGACGATATACCCTTTCTCGCCTTTCTAATTCTTCTTGTTCTTGTTGACGCACTTGGTCAATTTCTGCTCGATCTACATGATAGGACTCTACAATTTCTCGATTGAGCCAGCAAGCATCCGGGGCGATCGCCCCCATCGCCAACTCCTTATGGTTGGGTAAACCGAGTTTTCGCACCACCAATAGATCGAGAGGCGCATTAATCCCACTTGCGACTTCACGGGCGACAGGAACCCCTCCACGGGCTAAACCCAACACCCTGACGTTATCTTTATTTTTATAAAGGGATAAAGCTTGAGCGAGGCGCTGACCTGCATCGGTGCGGTCTTGGTAAATCATTCCGTCCTACCTAAAAATTATTGCAACTGAAGGATTATTCCTCCTTGCTTTAATTTATGACGGGTTGGGGACGCGATCGCCTCACTAGGAAGACAGATTTTTAATTCTTTGTCTTTGTAGGATAAGGATGAGCTTAAAGTGTTGACAACTCCCCGCCGTGAACGGTCGGGGATTCTCGCTTCATCGGGAGAGTCT
>JBKHDX010000326.1:0-3870 GCA_046541115.1 Spirulinaceae cyanobacterium
GAAAAAGAGCGAATCGTGCGGGCTTTCCTACTACTTCTCCATCGAGAAAGCAAAAAACCCGAGAGTGCGATTATTCCCCCCACAGCTTGGGACAATTTAGGGGAACTGCAAGCCAGCCTCGCTCAAGCCAATGATGATATTAAAACGATCGCACGAGCGATTACAAAATGGTGTAAACAACACGACTATCGTTCAATCCTCCAAGCACTCCAAGTCGTCCAAAGTGATGCGATTCCTGAAGCAGAAAATTAAGAATTTGTTGGATTTATCGTTGCGCTATTCTCAACGAATGCGGAGTTTGGTGACGTTTGAGAATACGATCGCCATCAACCGGCAAAATTATCTCAATACTCTGACACGGATGGAGATAAAAAGTCAAGGTGATTTGACAGGGTGGCGGGAGAAGGCGAATCAGATTTTTGGGATGTTTCAACAGCAAATTAAGGTAGATTTGGTGTATCTGCACCAAGGGGAACGGCTGTTAGATACGGCAATTAATACGATTCGGGGTTTGGTGGAAATTGACCAAGCCGAACGCGATCGCACCCTAGAACATCAAATCCAAGCGGCTGGGGTGGGGATTGCAGTGGGGGCGATTGTTGCTTCCACCTCTCCCTTACTCTTTGAAAAACCGATCGCCGTTCCCTGGAAAGGGAATTGGGGGGAGAATTGGCATCCTTTTACGATTGCGGTATTGCTGAGTTTAGGGTTTGCTTTGGTGGCGTGGTACCTGACTCAAACCTTAATTCGCTGGGGTCAAAACCGGCGATCGCGCCAGCACAAAACCATCCCCCGCAAATCCCCCCGTATCTAGTCCGGGAACCCTATTCCCTATCCCCTGACTTTAGCTTTTGTTCCCCCTCTTAGATACTGTTAACTGAACTAAAGCCCTCGGAAGAAATCAGGAACCGTATCCCGTACCGAATCGCGGATAAAGAACAGTAAGTTAAAAATACTTTGTACCGGACGAGTCACCAGATTGAGGACATTATCAATCTTGGCGATGGTGGTGCGATCGAGAACGAGAACATCCTCATTTTGCAGGGGGATATTTTGAGAAAGGTCGCCGCGAATCGCATCAAGGGCATCGAGTTCTTGGGCCACGACGCGGCCTTGTTCGGGGTCGAAGCGCAAAAGGCGCACATCGCCGAGGTCAGTGTTTTGCAAATCCGGGGAAATCGACGCGATCGCATCCAGCAGCGTACTTCCATTGGGCAGGTTAATTTCACCGATGGCTTGGTTGGGATAACTCAAAATCCGAATCGATAAATCCGCTCGGGAAACACTCGAACGAGCGACCAATTGACGGTCATAGTCTTGGTCTGTGCCTTGTTCGATTTTCGGCACAAACACCGCATCTCCATCTTGCAGCAACAATGGGGGAACGGTGCTGGCGTTTTGTAAGGCGGCAAAAACATTGATTTCTCGTTCGAGAACCGTACCATCAATTAACGTGCGTCGCACCAACACCGATCGCAAATCTGCTTGGCTTTGACTGCCTCCGGCGGAGATAATGGCTTCGTCTACTTCGGTGCCGGGAACGACGTTATAAAAGCCCGGTTGCACCACTTCCCCAATGACGGTAATGGTCGCAGGACGAGGGGTGACCAAAACCGTTGTGACATCGGGCTGTTGTCTGAGATATTGGCGACCGAGTTCAAAGCTAATTCTTTCGCTCACTTCTTCGAGGGTCAAACCCACCACGGGAACATTCCCCAGAATCGGCACAACAAAGTTCCCCTCGATATTGATTTGGCCTTGGGTGCTAAACTCTGGAAAACTCGGCACTTGCACCGCGATCGCGTCTCCGACTCCCAAGCGATAACGGCTGAATTGACTGTCATCGTCGAGTTGAAAACCAGGGGGGGTGTCGGTGGTGGGGGGAATGGGGGAGTCAACGCCAAAGGTGGGTGAAACGGGAGTCGGAATCAGCGAAGGCGGTTCGTTAAAGGGTTGTGGGGGGGGTGGTAAAGGTTCGGAGAAGGTGGGAATATTGGCCAGTTTGGGGTCGCTGCCGAGAATCTCATCAGCATTGATGGCAGTTTGACTTAAATCTAGTTCTTCAAAAAGGGGCTTATTTAGGGGCTTTATTGCTTTATTTGAGAGTTTTTGACCTAAATCCTCTTTCTCCCCTTGATAAAAGCCTTCTGCGGCGGCAGGATGAAGATTTACGCTCCCAACCCAGATATTTAGTAATACTAAACTGGCGAGGGAAATACCAAAACGATCCATGTTGCTTTACTCCGAACTTTGCAGCACATTATCGAGCAACGATTGTTGCACAGCTTTCCCAAGATCGATCATTTCCTCTTGCACCGATGCAACATCATCAAGGGGATCGATGGGGATTTGTACGTTCACAGCAATCCAGGGTAAACGGCGATCGCGCAGTTGCGCTTTTTGGTCGGCTAAAAACCAATCTACCGGAGCAGGACTGCCCCCTGTTTCCCAAGCATACCACTGCATTACCGCAAAAGCTTGGCGCTCGGTAAAGGCTTGAAACAAGCGGGCTTTGACTTCGCTATTGCTGACGGTAAAGTTAACTAAACTGCGATCGCGAGTTTTATTAAAAAAGTTACTCAAATCCACCCAATCCACTTCCGGTTGATTTTTGGTATCTTTCTGGGGACGCAAAAACAGTAAAGCCAGTTGTTCTCCTTGTTCCATCGCTTGAAATGACCAAGGATTACCCCCCACGCTAATTTGCTCTTGTTCGCGCGTCGTCCACCCCCGAATCTCTAAACCGTCTTGGTTGACTTCTCGTAGGGCTTGGAGATTGGTCACGGGGATGGGTTGCGTTCCCACACCGATCCCTTGTAAATAATTAGGCAGGGCGGCAAATAATACCAAGAGTAATAATACTGTCGCGATCGCCAGCTTACTGGCTGCGGCCACAGAAAGTTTCCGTTTTGGCGGATTTAGCGGTTGAACCGACTCAAATTCACTACTCATCGCTTGCTTGTGTTTCCTCTATAACTGAGTTTTCTGTTTGCGCGGCGGGAGAGTCGTCGTAATAATCAATGATTTTGAGCAATAAGACAATCAAGCCCAACATCAGCGCAGAATATACATCACCCCCCCAACCGTCGTGTAGCCAAGCAAATGCCCCATCTTGTCCAGTACCGTGAAATAAGGTTAACAGGGTATTCCGAACAATATTTGCGATAACACTAATCGCTGCTGCACCCACTACTAAGGCTATACTTTTCGATCGCGATTCGTTTGCCCCCGTCCAGTATAAAAGCAGCAACGCTACATAGATACTGGTAAACAACATCTTTAAACCCGCACAATAGGGGGCAACTTCGACTAAACGGCCTCCGACGGTTAAATAAATGCCTTCGACTTCGACGGGAATGCCAAAAATGACTAAAATTAATCCGGCAGTTCCGGCAATAAATTGTTGCAGAGGGAGGGTAAACGGCGCAATGAGATAAGGAATGGCGTTTGGGGTAGCCAACCACATAAAAATTAAAGGATAGGCTTGTAACTTTAAGCCCGGTACGCCCTTTAATGCCAAGCAAATTCCGGTGAGGGCGATCGCGAAAGATAAATTGACCAATTCCGGCGTTTTGGTAATATAAAATACCGCCGCGATCGCGAGTAACCCAATGCCAACCGGATGAGCGCGATCGCGCAGTTTTGCCCATTGTTGACGCTGCGACCACACAATATAAGCGGCAAAGGGAAAGCCAATCAAGCCGTGACTAAAGTATTCGTGTTCGATACTAATACTTTTATTGATCCAGCCATCAATCCAATACACCAGCAAAGGGGCGTACAACAGGGTAAATAATGCGCCGATCAGCCAATTGAGGCGATCGCGTCCGAATGAAATAGGGATTCTTTCTTGTATTTGCATTTTTTGTT
>JBKHDX010000327.1:0-3786 GCA_046541115.1 Spirulinaceae cyanobacterium
TCAGCAAACACAAAAGCAGGAATACCGGGGGTCATTGTTCTTTCAAACTCAGCCCGAAATTTCCGACTCAACGCGATCGCTGCCCCCCCGTCGTGAGGCAGTCGATCTGCTCGGTCGCACTGTACCATGTTCAACATTGGGTAGTTCACCAAGGGAGAAAATAAGAGCATAATGGGCATCGCGACAATTAATCCAACCACGGGGGAAACTGTCAAAACGTTTACCCCCCTCACTGCGGCTGAAATCGAACAGAAAATCGCTTTAGCACAAACCGCCTTTGAAAAGTACCGTCTGACTGCGTTTGAAGATCGCGCCGCGAAACTTTACAAAGCCGCAGAAATCCTCGAACGGGATACAGAAAAATTTGCCCAAATTATGACCCTAGAAATGGGGAAACCGATTACTGGGGCGATCGCGGAAGTGAAAAAATGTGCCTTAGTCTGTCGCTTTTATGCCGATAACGGGGCAGAATTTCTGGCGGATAGGGAAGTCGAAAGCGATGCTAGTTTGAGTCTGATTCGCTATCAACCCCTGGGGGCAATTTTGGCGGTTATGCCGTGGAATTTTCCCTTTTGGCAAGTATTTCGCTTTGCGGCCCCGACCTTGATGGCCGGCAATGTGGGCTTACTCAAACACGCTTCTAATGTACCCCAGTGCGCGATCGCCATCGAAGACATTTTCACCGAAGCCGGCTTTCCCCCAGGGGTTTTCCAAAACCTCCTCATCGGGTCGGCTCAAGTCGAAGATATCATCAAAGACGACCGCATCAAAGCCGTAACCCTGACAGGAAGCGAACCCGCCGGGGCCAGCGTTGCCGCTACCGCCGGACAAGTCATCAAAAAAACGGTTTTAGAGTTGGGGGGTAGCGATCCCTTTATCGTCCTCGAAAGTGCCGATTTAGACGCAGCCGCCACAACCGCAGCCAAAGCCCGAATGCTTAATAACGGTCAATCTTGTATCGCCGCCAAACGGTTTATCGTCGCTGAATCCGTGGCCGCCGAATTTGAGCAAAAACTGATCGAGCAGTTCAAAGCCCTGAAAGTCGGCGATCCCGCCGATGAAAATACCCACATCGGCCCCCTCGCTACACCGGAAATGTTAGAGGACATTCATCAACAAGTGCGAAAAACGGTGGAGATGGGCGCAACAATTGTCATGGGAGGACAACCTTTAGATTCACCAGGGAACTTTTATCCGCCAACAATTCTCAAGGATATTCCCAAGGATTCTCCAGGGGATACAGAAGAATTTTTCGGGCCGGTGGCCTTGCTGTTTTGTATCAAAGATTTAGACGAAGCGATTCAAATCGCCAACGGTACTGAGTTTGGCTTGGGGGCAAGTGCTTGGACTGAAAATCCCCAAGAACGCGATCGCCTCCTCAACGAAATCGAAGCTGGGGCCGTTTTTATCAACGGCTTGGTCAAATCCGACCCCCGTTTACCTTTTGGCGGCATCAAACGTTCCGGTTACGGACGAGAATTAGGAATGCTTGGCATTCACGAATTTGTTAATATCAAAACCATCTGGATTAAATAATTCGTTACTCTATAAAGAAATAGAGTTCTATCTTTAAATAGAATCCTGAATAAGCCGCCAGCCTGATGATTAACTTGAAACAAGTCGCCATCGGGCTGGCAACAAAAATAACAACATTCCATAACAATCACCATAAGCGCAGGATAGATTATCATGGGCGAAAAAAACACCGCAGAACTGTTAGTTCAATGTTTAGAAAATGAAGGAGTCGAATACGTTTTTGGCCTCCCCGGCGAAGAAAATCTTCATGTCCTCGAAGCCTTAAAACATTCTTCGATTCAATTTATTACCACCCGCCACGAACAAGGGGCGGCGTTTATGGCCGATGTCTACGGACGACTTACTGGGAAAGCGGGGGTTTGTTTATCGACCCTCGGCCCGGGGGCGACAAACCTAATGACTGGGGTCGCTGACGCAAATTTGGACGGTGCGCCCTTGGTAGCGATTACAGGTCAAGTGGGAACAGACCGGATGCACATCGAGTCCCACCAATACCTGGATTTGGTGTCGATGTTTGACCCGGTAACTAAGTGGAATACGCAAATTGTTCGACCGAGTAACACCGCTGAAATTATCCGCAAAGCTTTTAAAATTGCCCAATCAGAAAAGCCGGGGGCTGTGCATATCGATCTGCCGGAAAATATTGCAGCGATGCCCGTTGAAGGGGGGTCTTTAACTCGCGATAGTCGCGAAAAAATTTATGCGTCTTTTCGCAGTTGTAATCTCGCGGCTTCAGTCATTTCTAAAGCCAAAACTCCCATTATTTTAGTGGGAAATGGTGCAATTCGCGCCCAGGCAAGTGAAGCTTTAACTGAATTTGCGACGCGCTTAAATATTCCTGTTGTTAATACTTTTATGGGAAAAGGTGTTATTCCTTATACTCATCCATTGGCGTTGTGGACGATTGGTTTACAACAACGGGATCATATTACCTGTGCTTTTGAACAAGCGGATTTGGTGATTGCTGTTGGGTATGACTTAATTGAATATTCTCCGAAAAAATGGAATCCTGAAGGCAACACGCCGATTATTCATATTGGTGCCACGCCTTCTGAAATTGATAGTAGTTATATTCCCCAAGTGGAAGTGGTGGGGGACATTGCCGACGCTTTAATTGAGATTATGAAGCGTTGCGATCGCACCGGAAAACCTCTACCCGCCGCCGTGGAATTGCGGGAAGAAATTCGTCAAGATTACGAACAATATGCTAATGATGACGGCTTCCCCATCAAGCCTCAAAAAATCATTTACGATCTGCGGCAAGTTATAGGGCCCGAAGATATCGCTATTTCTGATGTCGGGGCGCATAAAATGTGGATGGCCCGCCATTACCACTGCGACACCCCCAACACTTGTTTGATTTCTAACGGTTTTGCCGCAATGGGGATCGCGATTCCGGGGGCAGTGGCGGCCAAATTAGTCCATCCGGATAAGAATGTAGTGGCTGTCACCGGAGACGGCGGTTTTATGATGAACTGTCAGGAGTTGGAAACGGCGTTGCGGGTCGGTACGCCCTTTGTGACTTTGATTTTCAACGATAACGGCTACGGTTTGATTGAATGGAAGCAAATTAACCAATTTGGCGAACCTGCCTTTATTCGCTTTAGCAATCCCGATTTTGTCAAGTTTGCTGAAAGTATGGGACTCAAGGGCTATCGCGTCACCTCGGCGGCAGATTTAGTGCCGACCCTCAAGGAAGCCTTAGCCCAAGATGTGCCGACGGTGATTGATTGTCCGGTGGATTATGAAGAAAATCTGCGCTTTTCTAAGAAAGCTGGTGGTTTAAATTGCAAAATCTAGATTCTGCCCTCTAATGGCTCGCAAAACGGTTCTAATCCCTGTTTCAAGACATAAATGATGACAGGGGTTGCTAAAATAGGTGGAACGAGGCCGACGTTTGCTAAGGCGATCGCGGCCTTTTCTAATTCTCCTTGTTCGAGGTTTTGTCGCACCACTTCCTGACACAAGGCGGCGCGACAGCGTTTCGCGAGGGAGGCTAACCATTCGGCGTTGTCTTGCTGGGGTTGCTGTCCGGCGCGAATGGCTAAAGACATGGTTGCGTCTTCTAAGTCGCCTTCGCAATCTTCGAGTTCCGTGAGGGCTTTTTGGGCGGGGGGATAGTTGGCAAGTTGCGATCGCAACTCTTGGATTTCTTCGGGGGTAATCGCTTGCATGAACGACAAAAATACGAATAAAAATTAGATCGGCCTAGGGTTATTGCTTACCAGATAAGCCTGGGTTTGTCAATAA
>JBKHDX010000328.1:0-3776 GCA_046541115.1 Spirulinaceae cyanobacterium
TCAAGACTTGTTGCAGAACTTGGGAGTGAACTGTTTTGAGTTGAGGATATTGCTTTTTGGCATTGGTTAAATGCTTTGCTTGTCGATGGTAATTTGGGAAGGGTTCATCGGCTGAAATAATGTATTCAGAATGAATCGAACAAGAATTAGCAGGTGACTTACGAGACTTACACCAATCTTTACGCTGTCGTAGCGCAAAGTTCCATACCGAACGACAGACATCTAGCGTTTGTTCGATGACGGCAATCTGTTCGGTAGTGGGATTCAGTTTATACTCGTAGGTCATGGTTAGCATGGTGCTAGTTTAGCTTGCATGGGCTTATCTTATGTGTAAACTTTGCTGAATGAAGCTAAAATGAGCAGCGACCCCGCTGATTTTTAATCAGCTAGGGAACGCGATGCGATAGGTTTGTTTGTGGGCAAAAATTCATCCTGTCAGTATAACTGAGGGTCTTCGGCTTTGCGATTGGAGATAAAAATCTGGTTGCGAAAATCCGTAAAACTTGAGAAGACTTAATACTCAGCAACAAATTTGATACAAAAGTACAGAATTAAAGGTAATGCGCGTTAAAATTTGTGGAATTACAAAAGCCGATCAAGGAAACGCGATCGCGAACCTGGGAGCAACCGCCTTAGGATTTATTTGCGTCTCGGCTTCCCCGCGCTATGTTTCCCCCGCGCAACTGCAAGCCCTCACCCGCGACTTACCCCCTCATATCCAGAAAATTGGCGTATTTGCCAACGCCGAAATTGACAAAATTCACAACCTCGTCGAGCAAACCGCCCTAACTGGGGTTCAACTCCACGGGTCAGAATCCCCCCAATACTGCCAAAAACTGCGAGAAACCCTGCCCGAAGTCGAAATCCTCAAAGCCTTTAAAATTCGCGATTCTGAATCCCTCAACACCATCGCAGCTTATCGCGATCGCGCCGATACTTTCCTCCTCGATGCCTATCATCCCCAACTGCTCGGCGGCACCGGCAAAACCCTCGACTGGCAAAGCCTACAAGCCTTTCAACCCCGTCGCCCCTGGTTACTCGCTGGGGGCTTAACCCCCGAAAACATCCAAACTGCCCTAAATCAGGTTCAACCCGACGGCATCGACCTTTCCAGTGGCGTAGAGCGATCGCCCGGAGACAAAGACATTAAAAAAGTTGCCCGTTTATTCGAGCAACTTCAGCAGTTCAGAGGCAGTAGGGAGTGGGCAGTGGGCAGTGGGCAGTAGTTGTTGGGCAATCGGCAGTCGGCAATCGGGGGAAAAGTGGGAAGAAATTACCAGTTACCAATTACCAATTGAGGGATTGTGGGAATAACCAACAACCAACAACAAATGACTAAAACTTAGAAAAACCGAGGTTGATGGCGAATCAAGCTCAAAAATTCTTCGCGAGTTTTTTGATCCTCATCAAACTGACCGATCATCGCGCTCGTTACCGTCCAAGACCCTGGTTTTTGTACGCCGCGCATTGCCATACACATGTGAGTCGCTTCAATCACCACAGCCACACCTTGGGGTTCTAAAACCGTTTGAATCGCTTCGGCAATTTGGCGGGTTAAACGCTCTTGCACTTGTAAGCGACGGGCATACATTTCCACAATGCGAGCTAACTTACTCAAGCCCACCACCTTTTGATTGGGGATATAAGCCACATGAGCTTTGCCCATAAACGGCAGCATGTGGTGTTCGCACAAACTGAAGAAATCGATATCGCGCACCAACACCATTTCGTTGTGACCTTCATCGAAGATTGCGCCGTTGACCAATGCTTCGAGGGATTGATTGTAACCTTGGGTCAAAAACTGATAAGCTTCGGCAACGCGCTTAGGTGTTTTCAGCAAACCTTCCCGCTCAGGGTCTTCTCCGACTCCCTCTAAAATTTCCCGAACCGCCAGCATCATTTTTTCTTTGTCTTGTTCGGAAGTAGGAGTGATTTTGGCTTCTGTACCGTTGTGGGTATTACGATCCGGTAGCGTTGAAACCCCGTTACTAGAATTCATATTGAGGGAGTTAGGATTGTTACTCATAGACACTGAGTTGGAGCGATTAGAACCGTTGGAAGGAGCTATTGTCATAGTTGGATTGAGTTGAATGCTGAACAAATTTAAGTAATTACGGGGATTTCTGGGAAACTGCCACTCTAAAGCCGCGTTGCTTGGCAAAGTTGCAGCCAATACAACTTGACGGGGATTTATAAATTAAAATCAAAACCAGATTTTTCCCAGAAAATGAGTCCCAAGGCAGTTTTAAAATCCTTTTGTCTTAGCGCTTAGGCGCAGAAAACAGCACCGGGCTGGATAGGACAACGCGAATTTAGAGTTTGCGAGGAAGTTAAACTAAGACAATTCAGAGCAAAACATCAAAAAGCGTTGTGGGAAAATCAACCCGATCGGGGAGTTGTCGAAAAGTCTGGAAAAACTTTGTAATAAGCGCTTTTGGCTAATTCAGAAGGGGAAAAGCGGGGCTGAAACCACGATGGAATGGCGCAAATAGCCGCAAATTCATAAGTGTGAACAAATGTTACTGAAGATCAGTATATCATTCTTGCAAGGCTTCTTTAAAGATGGAATTGAGGGAATTAGATCGGCGATCGCGACTTTTCCTATTCTAACTTTTCCTCAATCCCCAGAAGTGCAACATCTCAACCGATTTAGACGAGGGTGTATTTCCCCATCTGACGAAATTTTTGATAACGCAAGTTGCGACGCTGTTTTGTACTCAGGCTGAGGAGGTCTTGCAAATTGTCTAACAAGGCTTTTTTTAAGTTTTGAGCGGCCCCTAACGGATCGGCATGAGCGCCACTGGAAGGTTCGGGTAAAATTTGGTCAATAATGCCCAACTCTTTCAAATCCCAAGCGGTAATTTTGAGGGCAGCCGCCGCTTGGGGTGAGCGACTCGCATCTTTCCACAAAATCGCCGCACAAGCTTCGGGAGTCGCTACCGTATAAACCGAATGCTCGAACATCATCAAGCGATCGCCCACCCCAATACCGAGTGCGCCCCCCGATCCGCCTTCACCAATCACCGTACACAAAATCGGCACATCCAGTGCAAACATTTCCCGTAAATTGTAGGCGATCGCTTCCCCTTGACCGAGTTTTTCTGCGTCCACCCCTGCCCAAGCCCCAGGGGTATCAATCAGGGTAATAATGGGCATACCGAAGCGATTGGCGTGATCCATCAAGCGCATTGCTTTACGATAACCCCCCGGAGAAGCCATACCGAAATTTCGCGCCACATTATCTTTGGTATCCCGGCCTTTTTGGTGGCCCAAAATGACCACGGGCTTACCCTCTAAACGAGCCACACCCCCCACCAATGCCGGATCGTCATAACCGCCGCGATCGCCGTGCATTTCAAACCAATCATCGCAAATCGCCTGAATATAATCGAGAGTCGAAGGACGACGGGGGTGACGGGCGAGTTGTAAGCGCTGAGAGGGGGTAAGGGCGCTGAAAATTTCTTGGCGCAGTTGCACCGCTTTGGCTTCTAATTCTTGAATTTGTGCCGAAACATCCACATTATTTTCATCCGCTAATTCGCGAATCTGAGCAATGCGCGATTCTAATTCGCACAAGGGTTTTTCAAAGTCGAGTAAAAAAGGTTTTCGGGTTTGAGTAGGCATAGTTTTGTTATTAGTTGTTTGTTATGGGTTGTTTGTTATTGGTTATTGGTTGCTTGTCATAATTGGTAATTGGTTGTTGGTTGTTGGTTATTGGTTGCTTGTCATAATTGGTAATTGGTAATTGGTCATTGGTAATTGGTAATTGGTCATTG
>JBKHDX010000329.1:0-3734 GCA_046541115.1 Spirulinaceae cyanobacterium
CCCAAACCCGTTACAACTGCCCCCATCGACGAGTTGACGCGGAGCAGCAAAAACGGCTTTACACCCCTTCCCGGTACTGCCATCGAAGGGAAGCAGGTGGCTCAATATCTACAAGTTCCCGTTTATACGGAAGCCCAGGCGGTAAAATCCCTGTTATCGAGTTGTAAGTCGCCGCGCTTGGTACATATTGCCACCCACGGCTATTTCCTCAAAGTGGAGCAACCGAAATTAGAAGACTTCGCTCGACTATCTTCTAACCTCCATCGCGCCGCCATCGAAAATCCTCTCACTCGCTCAGGATTAGCCTTTGCCGGGGCGAATGCGGGCATTTTGGGCAAAAACCTCCACCCGGAAGCGGAAGACGGCTTGATGACGGCTCAGGGGGTTTCGGGGTTGGACTTCACCGGGACGCAGTTGGTGGTACTTTCGGCTTGCGAGACGGGGTTAGGTAACGTACAAACCGGAGAAAGTGTTGGGGGTTTGCGGCGATCGCTCATCCTGGCAGGGGCAGAAGCGGTGGTGATGAGCTTGTGGAGCGTTCCCGATGTTCCTACGGCGATTCTGATGGAGCGCTTTTATCATTATCTTTTAAGCGAGAAGAAAGGCCGGACGATCGCCCTAGAAACCGCCCAAGCCGATCTGCGTTATCTGACGGTTGGGCAAATGCGCGATCGCTGGTTGACGGATGGCGCGATCGCGCAAGTCCAGCAATACAGCGAAGACAGTACCCGCCATTTAGACGATTTACGCCCCAAACCCGACGATTATCAACCCTACAGCCATCCTTACTACTGGTCTGCCTTCGTCTGCGCGGGAGACGCTTCCCCCATGGCGGCTCAAGAGATGGTGGGCGATTTATGCACCCCTTGACAGGGGTGCATAAATCGCTAAAGCCTCATTTCTCTTACATTAATTTACTCACTTGTGGCCCCCGTGCGCCCCGATCGGGGGGTCTGGGGACAACGCGCAAGCCCCCAATACAACTTTGAGACAAACCCGCTAACTTCAAAAACCGACCTCCTTACTAGCAATAGCAGTACAGGTCATCACAGAAAACTACGATAAGGTTAAAAAATTCGCGATCGCGCTTCTTCTTACTCAGGCTGAAACTGTATTAACGCCTGCGGTTTAACGGCACTTTTTTCCGTAATAATTGCCGTAATTAATTCAGCCGGAGTCACATCAAACGCCGGATTATAAAACTCAACTCCCTCTGGATATAATCGCGTTTCTCCGACTTGATAAATCTCGGCAGAATCGCGCTCCTCGATGGGAATTTCTGCCCCAGTTTCTAACTTAAAATCGACTGTCGAAAGGGGTGCAGCCACAAAGAAAGGAATATTGTGCGCTTTCGCGACAATGGCTAACCCATAAGTGCCGATTTTATTCGCTGCATCGCCATTAGCTGCAATGCGATCCGCCCCGACCACAATAGCATGAACTAAGCCCTGTTTGAGACAATGCGCCGCCATATTATCGGTAATAGCCGTTACCGGAATCCCCTCTTGGACGCACTCCCAAGTCGTCAGTTTTGCTCCTTGTAACCGAGGCCGCGTTTCGTCCGCATAGACGCGATTAAGGCGGTCGTTTTGCCATGCAGACCGAATCACCCCCAAAGCCGTCCCATAGCCTGCTGTGGCTAATGCTCCGGCGTTACAGTGAGTTAAAATGTTGAGTCTCTGGGGAGTTTCGGGCAATACTTTCAAACCATTATCGCCAATGGCTTTACAGGTTGCCACATCTTCTTGTTGAATTTGCTGTGCTGTTGCGAGTAACTGGGCTTGTATCTCTGCAATTGTCCCAGAAGTCGCTTCTGCTACAGCTAGTTGACGCGCGATCGCCCAAAATAAATTAACCGCCGTGGGCCGGGTTTGTCGTAGATGTTGAGCAATTTCAGCGAGTTGTGTTAGAAATGAAGCGCGATCGCCCGCTTTAATCTCTCTCGCACCCAAATACATCCCATAAGCCGCCGCCACACCAATCGCAGGCGCACCCCGCACAATCATGGTTTTAATTGCTGTGGCCATTTCTGAGTATGTTGAAACGGCGATGATTTCATAACTTCCCGGTAAGCGGGTTTGGTCGATGAGGTGTACTTTGTCGTCCTGCCATTGTACGGGAGTAATCGGGCTTGCCAGCATAAATTGAGTTCCTTGGAGAAAATGTTACCCGATATTTAAGTTAATACAGAAGCGCCCAAAGAATCTTCAAAGATTGCACCTCGTTGAATCAACTCAGCTTTCATTGTCTCATTGATTCCTGCGTCATTTCCAAAAATTGCTTTGTTGACTCTTGCTGATTCTAGGTTAGCCCCTATAAGGTTAACCCCTATGAGGCTAACTCCTATGAGGTTAGTCCCTGTGAGGTTAGCCCCTGTGAGGTAAGCCCCTATGAGATTAGCCCCTGTGAGGTCAGCCCCTGTGAGGTTAGAGTTATGTTGATTGCGAATTGCTTCGACTAAACGTAACTTGGCTTTAGTTTTACTAACTTCTTGGTCATTTAGGGGGCGTACGTATTCAATGGGTATGTCTTCAACTTCAGTGAGTTCTCCAGAAGCAACCAACTCTTGGATTCGTTTTATCCCATCTTCTGACCCCTCCAGAATAATCTTGATACTGCCTTCTTCAACAGCAATGATTTTTATAGAAGCATCTGCGCTCAACTCTCGCAAACGTGCCTCAATTAGTTTGAGTTTGGCGCGATTAATGCTTGTATCATCTAAACTGCCACTAATCGCAAACACAATTCTTCCTATAGTCATTCCAACCTGAATTCCATACATTAAGTTGATTCGTTTAGTCCGTGAAAGCGGACTTTGCTGTCGTTAGCCCCAGATTTTAATCTGCGGGCGGGAATCACGGTTTTTATTTAGAATGACTATACCCTGCTGCCCCTGTCACTTCTTTGTGAAAGTTCATTTCGACTTCGACGCGCTTCTCTGGAGTTTCTGCCACGGTTTACCGTCTCCTGGGTTGCATTTTTCTCCTCAGTATAGCCCACCTAAAAACTTGACTTTGGGCGACACTTTCTACAAAAAGGAGTTTTGTGTTTATCCCGTTAACCCGCCCACGGATTAAAATCCGGGGCTAATGCAACAAAGTCCGACTTCGCGGACTAGACTTTGGAGGCAGAATCAGCGAGATTGGGCTGAGGATTCACGATCATATCGCCTTCTACTGGCGTGACACACTTTAAACGGTGGGTTACGGCGGATTGCGCTTATTACAGTGGGTTACGGCAGTAGTGGCATGACACAGCTAAAAGTGTGCGATAGATTTTCGGTCTATGTTCATGTTGAAGCCAGTTTCGAGGGTTTTCCTAAAGCACAAATTAAGGTGTGTCATGGCAGTAGGTTGGGTTGAGGTTACGAAACCCAACAAAATTTCATGTTTCTAGTAGGGGCGGGGTTTCCCCGTCCGGCGGGGTTTCCCCGTCCAAGCTTACGCTTTGTTGGGTTTCACTTCGTTCTACCCAACCTACAGCTAAAGCCTCATTTTAGCTGTGTCACGACATCAGCCACAAGTATTCAAACGAGCTACCCAAACATGGTAAATTTGTCTCGAATCCCCTCACTGCCGCGACCATGAGCCAAAAAGCTGACATTGGCAGCAAACGACTTATCAGCCTGAGTCCCAATCGTTGGGTACAGTGGCTTACAGACACTCCCAACACCCAAGTCACCGAAATCCTCGACTCCGAATTTCAGTGGATTAGCCGGGAAAGCGATGTCCTGA
>JBKHDX010000330.1:0-3716 GCA_046541115.1 Spirulinaceae cyanobacterium
TTTTTCCCGTCTGCCCGACGGTACTCTAGTTAAAAGTTTAGCACAAAGCCGTCCTATAAGGACGGGGCTTTAGACCCAGGATTTTTGGTAAACTCCAGAATTTGTCAGGAATCACAACCCTCAGTGACGTAGATTAACCTAACCTTTGACCCCGGTCACTTCTGAAGATTTGACAGCTTTATATACTGAACGATAAGGGGTTGCATTACGCTATTCCGACGCGATTGCCTCCTAATCTAGCTTATCAATAGCACGGATTACTCGCCATCGTCTCGGAAAAAGAGCACATTCAAACAACAGTCAACAATTTTAGATCGTGCCTTGTCGCTGCCGGGTTGGACTGCGAACAACATCGATCCTTCAACAGTTGCTACCGATCGCCATAGAAGAATATTATGCCAGCTACTTTTTCCTATCCTAATAACAATGATGTTCCCTTGACCCCCGCGGCGGAACTCGATGACACGGATTTAATGAACGATGCGGACAATCCCACAGAAGATGAACTCATCAACTTGGAACTCGACGAATCCAAAGCCGCTAAAGCCACCAAGGGAGTCAATCGCAGCACTACGGATTTAGTACGTCTTTATTTAAGCGAAATTGGTCGCGTACCGTTACTCAAGCGCGATGAGGAAGTATCTGAAGCCCAGAAAATCCAACGCTACATGAGTTTGTTGGCGTTACGCAGCGAAGCCGCCAGTGCAGAGGGAAAAATTCCATTTTGGTGGATCAATGTTTTACAGCATTTTTTGCACTCTCAGCCTCATAAAATTGTTGGCGCTTTGTTTCTGATTCTGGCGCAATCTGAAATCAACAATCCGATCGTCCAACCCATTATGGCGCAATACGTCAAGGCGATCGCGATCCACGACCGTTTAGCCGCCAAACTCGGTCATCGTCCGTCCTGGGAACGGTGGGCCGCTGCTGCTGAAGTTGAAGTGAGCGACCTCAAAACTCTCCTCAACCAAGGCAAAGAAACCTGGGCCGAACTTGCAGGTTTAACCGTTACTGAACTCGATCGCGTGCAAAAAGCGGGAGTTCGCGCCAAAGAACACATGATCAAAGCGAACTTACGCTTAGTGGTCTCCGTTGCCAAGAAATATCAAAAACGGGGCTTAGAACTCCTCGACTTAATCCAAGAAGGAACCCTCGGCCTCGAACGTGCCGTCGAAAAATTCGATCCCACCAAAGGTTATCGCTTTAGCACCTATGCTTACTGGTGGATTCGTCAAGGCATTACCCGCGCGATCGCCACCCAAAGCCGAACCATCCGCCTTCCCGTTCACATTACCGAAAAACTCAACAAAATCAAAAAAGCCCAGCGCCAAATCTCCCAACAAAAAGGCCGCACTGCCACCACCGAAGACATCGCCAAAGAATTGAAAATGACCCCCGACCAAGTACGGGAAGTCTTAATTCGCGTACCTCGGTCGGTTTCCTTAGAAATCAAAGTGGGTAAAGAAAAAGACACCGAACTCGGTGACTTACTCGAAACCGAAGGCATTTCCCCCGAAGATGCCTTGATGCGGGAAGCGTTAGTGCGGGAATTGCATCAACTTCTGGCTGACTTAACCAGCCGCGAACGGGATGTCATTCAAATGCGCTACGGCCTCGAAAACGGTACAGCCTACTCCCTCGCTGAAATTGGTCGCGCCCTTGAATTGTCTCGCGAACGAGTCCGCCAAATCGAAGCCAAAGCCTTACAAAAACTGCGCCAACCCAAACGCCGCAACCGGGTACGAGATTATCTCGAATCTTTAAGTTAGTCTTTGGTCGTTCACCCTCACCCCAAACCCCTCTCCCACGGGCGAGGGGCTTATTTTTATCTCAAAGTCGTGAGAAGACCCGCGCCATAAGGAACGTTGGCGACGGGATGAATCGCGACTCAACAACCCTTTGCCGCCCTACTTGCGACATCCTTTGAAAGTTGCTAAAATTCAAGCGCGAGATTGCTAATTGTCGTTTAAATTCTCACCACAAGCTTTCACGCAAGCGAATAGACGAAAACCAAGTCTAAAGTGCTTGAGAACTCAACATCAAAGACATAACTCGCCATCATAATATTCTAAATTTGCGTGACTATTTTGAGCGTCAGGAAGTGGCGTTTTAGCCTGTGGAGACGATGTAAGACCAAAGCACCGAAACTTTTTCGGGTCGAGGCAATTGTCATTGAAGCAGGAAGCCCACGCCAAAAGTAAAGCGTTGGCGTTGGGTACTTCACCCCGTGAAAGGACAAAGGATTAAAGGCTAAAACTCCCCCTTGAGTAAATCCTCAGCTTCGACGTTGTAAACCCGTTGGGCGTTTTCGAGGGCGGCTTGGGTGCGCGGGCCCCAAATGCCATCTACATCTCCGTCATAAAAGCCGCGATCGCTCAGACGTTGTTGTAGCGATCGCACTTCTTCAGAAGGCAGCGCTGTCCCATTACTCGGATTAGCGGCGGTGGTGGTGGGTGCGGGGTTCGGTGCAGGTGTAGCAGGGGGTGTAGTTGCCGTTGTCGCGGGTTGAGCTTGGCCTAAACGAGTAAAGGTTCGGGGCCCAACTACCCCATCTACCGTTAAGCCTTGGGCTTGTTGAAAGCGTCTGACGGCGGCTTCGGTGGTGTCTCCAAACTGTCCGGTAATGTCGCCTTGGTAATAACCTAAGTTGCGTAACCGTTGCTGAAGCGATCGCACTGAGGTTCCTTGACTGCCTAAGCCCAAATAAGTCACCGTTGGCTCATTCGTTGTTGAGGGAGAAGAAGCCCTGTCCGCCGGTCGTGCATTGCCCAACTGAGCAAAGGTACGCGGGCCTACTACCCCGTCTACAGTGAGATTTTCGGCTTGCTGAAAGCGCATCACAGCTTCTTTGGTATCTGCGTCAAATACGCCGTTCATGTCGCCTTGGTAATAGCCTAAATTGCGTAACTGTTGTTGCAGCGATCGCACTCTCGGGCCGCGACTGCCTTGTTCGAGGTAAATCACCTCGCTTTCAGGGTTTTGGGCGATTTCGTTGGGATTGGGTTGTTGTCCGCCTAATGCGGGTAATACCTCTTGGGTATTGGGCCCGACGACACCATCTACCGTTAAATTATTCGCTTGTTGAAAGGCTTTGACGGCGTTTTCAGTTTCGCTATCAAACACCCCATCGGCGGCATAATTATAAAATCCGGCAATACCGAGTTGTTCTTGAATCAAGCGCACCGCTTCCCCTTGAGAACCCCGTCGCCAAATGCCGGTGGGGGCTGTGTTGGGGGCGGTTCTGTTTTGTAACGCCGCTTGGGTTTGGGCCCCAACTCTACCATCGGGTTGAAGATTCTGGGCTTTTTGGAAGCGAATCACTGCTCCTTGGGTAATGGGGCCAAAATAGCCCGTAGCGTTGGCGTTGAAATAGCCTAATTCCTGTAAGCGCGTTTGAACGGTTTTGACTTCCGGGCCGCGATCGCCTAATTTCAAAATGGCGATCGCCTCACCCGCTAAACTCAAAATACTCAAAACCATCAACCCACTGAGTAACATCAAGCGATTGGGCATTTTGAACTGTAAAACTGGCAGTTCTTCGTCTGCCTCGTAAGCAAAGGCAAGTTGAGAATATGCAAGGCTTTCCATAATATGCTTACCCTCCCTATCGATAACGCCAGTTTAACTCAAGATTTGTGAGTTGGCGGTTGCTCCTCAAGAAACATGAATCTCAGTCTGAGGTGATGCTAGAAGTCAGCATTAACGAAACGAGCGAC
>JBKHDX010000331.1:0-3688 GCA_046541115.1 Spirulinaceae cyanobacterium
CTAATAACGAAACAACAAATAGATAAAAAACGGCGCACCAAAAATCGGTAAAATCAAGCCCACCGGAAACTCCTGGGGGTAAAAGAGCAAACGGGCTAAAATATCCGCCCCTAAGACAAAAATCGCCCCGAATAAAGCACTATAAGGCAAAATCCAGCGATAATCCGTCCCTGCCCAAGTTCTCGCCAGATGGGGAGTCATCAAGCCCACAAATCCCAAAGGGCCCGCGATCGCGACACTTCCCCCCGCTAACAAAACCACCGTTAACAAGCCTAAACCTTTCACCCAGGCGGTTTGTTGTCCTAAACCCTGGGCGATCGCGTCCCCTAAACTTAAAGTGGTAATTTGTCGCGCCAAGGCAAACGCGAGGAGCAAACCAACGCAAAACAACGGCAGTACTCGTAAAAACAACTCTGCATTACGTCCAGAGATCGAGCCAATCAACCAAAAGCGAATTTCGTCAAAAGCCCGTTGATTCAGCAATAAACTAGCTGTAGTGAGGGCAGAAAAAAACGCCGTCATTGCTGCCCCTGCGAGGACTAAATTTAGGGGAGTCAAACCGCCACGTCCCAAAGAGGCTAATCCATACACCGCGATCGCCCCCAATGCCGCCCCCAGCAACGCTAAAACCGCTTCCAAACTCAACGGAATATCCCCCCAAGCAAAAATGCCCACCACCAACGCCAAAGCCGCCCCTGCGTTGATTCCTAACAAAGTGGGAGAGGCGATGGGATTGCGGGTTAAACCCTGCATAATCGCCCCAGAAACCGCCAAACTTGCCCCCACAAAAACCGCAATGAGCGATCGCGGCAAGCGAATCGATCGCGCAATCCAATGTTCTGTAGAGCCATTAAACGCCACCAAAGCCTGCCAAATCTCTCTTAACGGGATATCCGTCACTCCCACCGCCAAACTCGCCCCAAACGCCAAAAAAAGCACGATCCAGGCAGCGCCCAATCCCCAGAGTAAGCGGTGGTTTCGTATCCCATCAATTGTTAACATAACTTGGCCTAGGACTCAAAGATATTCTTAAATGAATGTCTGCTCCTTCATTGTCACCGTATCCTTAAGGGCGATCGGTAAAAATTACTCAACACAACCAGTATGTTAGAAAAACAAGAAGCAATCATCGAAGACATTACAGCACGAGAAATCCTCGACTCGCGCGGCAGACCCACCATCGAAGCCGAAGTTTATCTCGCAACCGGGGCTTATGGTATCGCCCAAGTCCCTAGCGGTGCATCCACCGGCACTTTTGAAGCCCACGAATTGCGCGACGATGAAAGTCGTTATGGCGGTAAAGGGGTATTGCGGGCTGTGCGTAACGTCAAAGAAAAAATTGCCACGGCTTTGTGCGACCTCGATGCCCTCGATCAAGTCCTGATCGACCGTACCATGATCGATCGCGACGGTTCGCAAAATAAATCTAACTTGGGGGCAAATGCTATTCTCGCCGTATCTCTGGCCACGGCTAAAGCGGCGGCGGAGGAGTTACAACTGCCTTTATATCGCTATTTGGGCGGCCCCTTAGCTAATGTGTTACCCGTCCCGATGATGAATGTCATTAACGGCGGCGCACACGCAGAGAATAACGTGGATTTCCAAGAGTTTATGGTCATCCCGGTGGGTGCGCCGACTTTTGCCGAAGCTTTGCGTTGGGGGGCAGAGGTGTTTGCATCCCTGAGCAAAGTGTTAAAAGCCGAAGGATTACTTGGTGGTGTGGGGGATGAAGGCGGTTATGCCCCGAATTTGTCTTCTAATGAAGCGGCGTTAGAAATTTTGATGACCGCCATTGATAAAGCGGGTTACAAAGCTGGGGAAGAAATCGCTTTGGCGATGGATGTAGCCGCCAGCGAGTTTTACCAAGATGGGCAGTATGTCTACGATGGTGCGCCCCATAGTGCTGCTGAATTTATCGATTATCTCAGTCAGTTAGTGGATAAATATCCCATTGTTTCCATTGAAGACGGCTTGCATGAGGAAGATTGGGACAACTGGAAACTGTTGAATGAAAAATTGGGCGATCGCGTACAATTGGTAGGCGATGACCTGTTTGTAACCAATGCCGAACGCTTACAAAAAGGCATTGATATGAATGCCGGAAACGCCATTTTGATTAAACTCAATCAAATCGGCACTTTAACCGAAACCCTCGAAACCATCGATCTCGCTACCCGTAACCAATTCCGTTGCGTGATTTCCCATCGTTCCGGTGAAACCGAGGATACCACGATCGCGGATTTAGCGGTAGCCACTCGCGCCGGACAAATTAAAACCGGGTCGTTGTGTCGTAGTGAGCGCGTTGCTAAGTATAATCGCTTGTTACGCATTGAAGATGAATTGGGCGATCGCGCTGTTTATGCTGGCACAATTGGTATGGGCCCTGGCGTGAAGAAGTAAGCTATAGCGTTATTAGTCATTTATCCTTTGTTGTTTAATCTCGTTCCGAGGGAACACCAAAGAATCTCCAAATAAGGCTCTGTCTCAATTGCAATTATGCTAATTTAGCCCGCTTCGGCGGGTTTTATTTTTGTCCTTTGTCCTTTGTCATTAGTCCTTTGTTGTTTAATCTTGTTTCTGGGTTCTACCAAAGTTATTAGTAGTTGTAGGTTGGGTAGAACGAAGTGAAACCCAACCAAACCTTACCTTCGCAGAGTATAGAGTAGAGATTGGACGGGGAAACCCCGCCCCTACAAAGAACTTGACAAAAATGCCATCACTTTAACTTGTTATAAAATAACCAACAACCAACAACCAATAACCAACAACCAATAACAAATAACCAATAACAAATGACTAATTTAAAACTAGAACCGAATACCTTGTGGTCGAAAATTATCGCTTGCACTCAATCTGCCTTAGCCAGTGGTGCATTGCAATCTTTACCCACCGAACAAACCATAATTGAAGATGAGGGCATTCCTTTTATTACACGGGTTTTACAAAATCTTCAGCGCAAAAAAGAAGCTAGAAAAAAGCAAAAAACTAATCCTTTTTTACCTTATGAAGATGCTTTATTTGTGTCCGAAATTTCTGACAGTCATGTTTGTTTGCTCAATAAATTTAATGTAGTTGAAAATCATTTATTGATGATTACGAGGGAGTTTGAAGCTCAAGAAGATTGGTTAAACGAACAAGATTTTGAGGCGATGTGGGCTTGTTTGGCGGGAGTGGACGGGTTAGCGTTTTATAATGGGGGTGAAAAAGCAGGTGCAAGTCAACCCCATAAACATTTGCAATTGGTTCCTTTTGAGTCAAATCTTGCCTTTGGTTCGTTACCGATTGAAGGCGCGATCGCGTCTATTTCCTGGCACAATGAAATTGAGACGATTCGGGGGTTTGAATTTCCCCACGCGATCGCGAAACTCGATCCCAATCTCCACAAAAATTCCCACCAAGCCGCCCAAATTACCCTCGAACTGTATCAGAAATTATTGCAGCATTTAGAGATAGAAATTACCGGGAAACAACACACCCAACCTTATAACTTTTTAGCCACGCGGGAATGGTTATTAATCGTACCGCGATCGCAAGCAGAATTTTCAGGAATCCCCGTTAACTCCCTCGGATTTGCCGGGGCGTTATTAGTCCGCAATCAAGAGCAATTGGCTTATTTAAAAGCCTTTGGCCCGTTAAATTTACTCAAAGAAGTCACCTAATTAATTCATCGGATACCTTATTTCCGTAG
>JBKHDX010000332.1:0-3618 GCA_046541115.1 Spirulinaceae cyanobacterium
AAATCAAAGATTATAGCGCGGGACTTATAGCCCCTCAAACTCCCCATCAGTTAAGAAATAAGAATCCCCGCACCTTAAAGCTGCGGGGACTATCAGAGATTCAGGCTTTACGGGCCCGAAAATACCGCCGCCTCGACATCTTGACGACTGAGAGAATATTTAAACGATCGCGTGATGTCTTTATTCCCTGCCATCGCATTGATATAGCGCACGTTAATTTCTTCGACATCAAGACAGAGTTCGGCTTTCCAAGCGGGACGTTCAACATACCAGCAGTGGAGATCGTCTTGATTTTGCTGACAGCCGAGTTGCGTCAGCCAAGTTTCGATTTGCGGTAATGGGTGATTGTATAAAGGTGTATCGGCGCTAGGAATAGACATATTGCGTTGAGAAAAAAGACAGTTAAAGTTAATAAATTTGAAAATGAGCAATCCCATGATAGATAGAGGCGATCCAGATGGAACCAGCTTGAATTTGACTCACCTGCGGTAATTCCCAAGCCGCATCACCGCGCACCAAACTCAAGCCAATCGCCAACAGTACACAGCCAATAAAGGTTAATCCCAAAATAAATAAAGCGAATAGTTCCCCAGACGACAAAGGACGGTCTGTGGGGTCGAGATACGCCGCATTAGGAGTTGCAGGGCTATTTTGGGGGCGATCGAGGTCAGGAGGGGCTTGAATGACGTTGAAGCGAGAATAACCAATGCGAGTGTCGTAGAGTAATCGTCGTTCGGGATTACTCAAAGTTGCATAAGCTTCATTGAGTTGTTGAAACTTAGCAGTCGCGATTTCAGTGGGTAACTCTGTGGTGTCGGGGTGGTAGCGTTTGCTTTTTTCCCGATAAGCCCGGCGAATTTCAATGGGTGAGGCTGACGGGTGTAAACCCAACCAACCGTAGTAAGTCTTGGCGAGTTCCAGTGTTTTGCTTGCTGCGTACAGCCGATCCTGACTCACGGCGAGTTTTTACCTTAAATTTACTTTAAATATTTTAACTTTATTTGTAGTAATGGAAATTCGTCAGCGCGATCGCGTGTTTTCAACCCCTTGGTTTGAGATTATTGCCAAAACAATGGCCGATAATCCCGATCCCTTTTATAGTTTACAGTTGCCGGATTATGCCGTGGTCGTCGCTGTGACAGACACTCAGGAAGTCTTATTGGTACGTCAATATCGCCCTGCCGTCGAACGTTATACCCTAGAGTTACCCAGCGGCCATGTCGAAGGGGGAGAAGACCCCAAATACACCGCCCGGCGGGAGTTATACGAAGAAACGGGTTATGAGGCGCACTCGTTGGATTTTTTGGGCTGTCTTGACCCCGATACAGGACGGTATTCTAATCGCTTGTGGTGTTATTTTGCGCCTGATGTGACGATCTCGCCTCGTCCGTATCAGCCCGAACCGGGTATAGAATTAGTACGATACTCTTGTAGCCGTTGGCGCGATCGCCTCCTCAAGGGCGAGTTTAACCATGCTTTACACCTTGCTCCCTTGTTTTTAGCAGTTTGTATGGGAAAAATTACGCTATAAGTCTCATTTTTCTAGATTTTGACGAACTGAAGCACAATAAATTGTATTTTGAACCTTCAGCGAATTTACGGGGGGTGTAACCCCTAGTGGGTCGCACCTCACTCTGCCAATGGTCAGAAACACTGATAATCGGAACAGAAAGATTAATCAAAAAGAGGAGATTGAACTCCACTCTTTACATTAGCGCCAATGTGCTAGAATCTCTGGTAGAGTCGGCGGTGCGAGACTCCTACCGCGTTAGGACATTTTCTGGGTAACTTCGGTGATCACCTTAACATTATTGCATCCGCGCCAATCTACACCCGTTCAAAGCTGGACGTTTGAATCTGAATCGTCGATTCAGGTCGGACGAGCAAACGACAACGACGTAATTCTCTACAGTGCTGTAGTGTCTCGTCATCACCTGGAAATTCGCCACACCGAGGAGTCCTCTTGGGAATTGATTAACTACGGTGCTAACGGGACTTATGTTGATGGTAAGCCTTTGAACAAAGTAGCGGTATTAGATGGTATGATTATTCGTTTAGGAGAATCGGGCCCGAAAATCCGCATTCGCATAGGGGCAGTTGACCCCAAAGCCCTCGGTAAAACCTCTACTTACCGTAAATCTACAGCCAGTGCTTCCCCGGATTTAACGAAAAGCAAAAGTACTTTTTTGACTCATCGAGGGTCCCCCTACGGGGATGATGACGAATAAGCTTCTTATCATTATTATTGCCATTTGTCAAGGTTAAAAAATAGATTCCCCAGGGGTTTAGTCTGGGGAAATTGGGCAGAGCCAGAATAGAATTTTGAGGGGAGAGAAGACAAGTCCCCCCCGATCAAAACCTTAACGACCCGGTAAACCGATATAAGCAAAATAAGTCACCATGGGAATGACCGTGGCGGCGATGAGGAGACCAATTACCCAGACCAGAGAGTTTTGGGTATCCCCTTCCCCGGCTTTGACAAAATTACTTTCGACATCGAAGTTATCTTGAACTTTGGGTGCGCCAGGGTCATCTTGACCAGATAATAAAGCAATGAGGCGATCGCCCACACTAATTAAGGCTTCATTATATTTATTACCTTTGCGAATCGGAATTCCTAAATTATCCTTGAGGAGACTATCAACAACGTCATCAGGAACGAAAGTGGCGGCCGTTTCTCCGCGACGCAAAGCCCCATTATTCGTCAAAGTATCTAAAACTAACAAAGTTTGATTGGCTTTTGCTTCGGGGGTAGGAAACCAACGATCGAACAGTTTATCGGCAAAGCTGTCGATGGTGTCATCATAGTTGAGGCGACGAATCACCGCAACTCGTACTTCTTGGCCTTGGTCTACTGCCAAATTTTGTAAATCAGCACTGAGATTATTTTCATTATCTAAGCTAATCGCCCCTGCTTGGTCAATAATCCAGAGGTTGTCCCCGGAATTGACCACAGGAAGGTCATAAACTCCCGTTGCGAGTGCAGGGGTCGCAAAGATAAAAACCGACGCGATCGCGGCTAAACTCAAGCTGAGAAGGCGAGATAAAAGCGGGCGATCGCTTCCGAGACGAGTCCAAAATCGTTTCAGCATAATGATTTCACCTGAAATAATGTCATTAAAAATATTTTGACCGAAAAAATGGGTTTCAAGCCTCGCCCTAACTCCGACAAGTTCAGTCACCGACTAAGGCAACTTTTTGAATCTCTGTTGTTTTCCACAGCAGTTGATTTTCCGAGAGTTTTAGGCGAAAGGCAAACTCTTTCCATATCATGCCATTTGATGAGGCCATTAGAATAGCGCAGTTTTAAGTCAACATCGCGCCGCCGAGCATCTTCTCGTAACGATTGGCTAATTCCCGTTGTAGAGATGGAAACTCTTGTAGACTGCGATCCGCCAAAATTAGCTTTTCGGCAGCTTCGCGGGCTAAATTCAGCACATCTTGGTCTTCTACCAAGCTGGCAAGGGCAAAATCAGCCAGTCCCGCTTGTCTGCGCCCTAAAACTTCCCCCGGCCCCCGCAGACGCATATCCATTTCAGAGATAAAAAAGCCATCTTGGGATTGTTCGAGGACTTGTAAACGCTGACGCGCATCGGGATTTTTGCTGCTACTCATCAA
>JBKHDX010000333.1:0-3484 GCA_046541115.1 Spirulinaceae cyanobacterium
ACCGCATTTCTACTTGAATGAGGCATCCCGATTGTCAAGTTTGTATTTTTTTGTAACATACAATAATACGGGATACAATAAAATATGCACGAACTCGTAACCCAGTAGGAGTAGAATTCTCGTGGAGTCCCGATATAATCCCGCAGCGATTGAACAAAAATGGCAACAGCAATGGGCTGAACTTGGCTTAGACACAACGCCAGAAGATAGCAACAAGCCCAAATTTTATGCGCTGTCGATGTTCCCCTATCCATCGGGCAAGCTACACATGGGTCACGTTCGCAACTATACTATTACTGACGCGATCGCGCGCCTGAAACGAATGCAAGGGTATCGCGTTTTGCACCCGATGGGCTGGGATGCCTTTGGTTTACCCGCCGAAAACGCCGCCATTGACCGAGGTATTCCGCCACAAGAATGGACATATCAAAATATTGCTCAAATGAAAGAGCAATTGCAACAACTCGGTTTATCCTTGGATTGGAATCGAGAAGTAGCCACCTGTTCCCCGGATTATTACAAGTGGACGCAGTGGTTATTTTTACAGTTTTATCAAGCGGGTTTAGCCTATCAAAGAGAAGCGGCGGTCAATTGGGACCCCATCGACCAAACCGTACTCGCCAACGAACAAGTAGACAGCGAGGGCAATTCCTGGCGGTCTGGGGCTAAAGTTGAGCGAAAACTACTGAATCAGTGGTTTTTCAAAATCACCGATTACGCCGAACAACTCCTGCAAGATTTAGACCAACTCGAAGGCTGGCCCGAACGGGTTAAATCCATGCAAGCCAACTGGATTGGCAAATCTGTGGGGGCTTATTTAGAGTTTCCGATTGTGGGGATGGATGAGAAAATTGCCGTCTTTACCACTCGTCCCGATACCGTTTACGGCGTGAGTTATGTGGTTTTAGCCCCCGAACACCCCTTAACTCCCCAAGTCACCACCCCCGACCGCAAAGAAGCCGTAGAAGCCTTTATCAAAGAGGTATCCGCAGAAAGCGAAATCGAACGAACCGCCGAAGATAAGCCCAAACGCGGCATTCCCACCGGAGGGAAAGTTGTTAACCCCTTCAACGGCGAAGAAGTGCCGATTTGGATTGCCGATTATGTCTTGTACGAATACGGAACCGGGGCAGTCATGGGGGTTCCCGCCCACGATACTCGCGATTTTGTCTTTGCGACTCAAAATGAGTTGCCCATCATAACAGTTATTATGCCGGACATAACAACTGTTATGGAACCCCTAAAAGCCGCTTACACCGAACCGGGAGTTATGGTCAATTCCGGTGACTTTAACGGTATGGATTCGGTAGAAGGCAAACAAGCCATTATCAAATATGCCGAAGAAAATGGTTATGGCAAAGCCAGAATTCAGTATCGCTTGCGGGATTGGTTGATTTCTCGTCAGCGTTATTGGGGCTGTCCGATTCCGATTATCCATTGTCCCAGTTGTGGGGCTGTTCCCGTTCCCGATGCCGATTTACCCGTGAAACTGCCGGAAAACGTCGAATTTAGCGGTCGCGGCCCCTCTCCCTTGGCGAAAATGGCCGATTGGGTAGATGTGAAATGTCCCAGTTGTGGGGAAGACGCGAAACGGGAAACGGATACGATGGATACTTTTATTGATTCGTCCTGGTATTTCTTGCGCTATACCGACGCAAATAATCAAGGGGAAGCCTTCGAGAAAGCCAAAGTAGACGATTGGATGGCGGTCGATCAATATGTGGGGGGAATTGAACACGCCATTCTGCACTTATTGTACTCTCGTTTCTTTACTAAAGTCGTGCGCGATCGCGGCCTCCTCAACTGCGACGAACCCTTTAAACGCCTCCTCACCCAAGGCATGGTACAAGCAATTACCTACAAAAATCCCAACACCGGGAAATATATTGCCCCCGACCAAGTGAAAAACCCCGAAGACCCCAAAGACCCGGAAACCGGAGAAAAATTACAGGTCTTCTACGAAAAGATGTCCAAATCCAAATACAATGGCGTTGACCCCCAAGGGGTTTTAGCCAAATACGGGGCCGATACCGCCCGGATGTTCATCTTATTCAAAGCCCCCCCGGAAAAAGATTTGGAATGGGACGACGCAGATGTGGAGGGTCAATTCCGCTTTCTCAATCGCGTTTGGCGGTTAGTCGAGGAGTTTACCAACAACCCCTCAGCGTCTTCTAAAACCATCAAAAACGGCGATTTAACCAAGGACGAGAAGGATTTACGCCGGGCGATTCATACGGCAATTAAAGAGGTTTCAGAGGACTTAGACGGCGAGTATCAATTCAATACTGCAATTTCCGAGTTGATGAAACTCAGCAACGCCCTCAATGATGCCAAATGCGTCGATTCTCCTGTATATCGCGAGGGAATTGAAGCTTTGTTACTGTTACTTGCGCCATTTGCCCCCCATATCGCCGAGGAGTTGTGGCACAACTTGGGTCACGACAA
Organism: Spirulinaceae cyanobacterium; assembly: GCA_046541115.1. Taxonomy (GTDB): domain Bacteria; phylum Cyanobacteriota; class Cyanobacteriia; order Cyanobacteriales; family Spirulinaceae; genus Jaaginema. The sequence continues at coordinate 2,446 of JBKHDX010000333.1, forward strand.
TTCTGTGCATCAAGCATCCTGGCTCAAATACGACCCAGAAGCCCTGAAAGTAGACGAAATCGACTTGGTAATTCAAGTTATGGGTAAAAAGCGCGGTTTAATTCAAGTTCCCGCAGGCGCAAGCAAGCAGGAGTTAGAGGAATTTGCCCGCAATTCCGAAGCAGCCCAACGGTATTTAGAGGGAGAAGAAGTCAAAAAAGTAATTGTCGTTCCGGGTAAATTAGTTAACTTCGTTTTGGCGAAAAAGTAAGTTCAAAACAGCCTTATTTTTAGAACCCCGGTTTCTTATTTGCTTACCCAATCAAGTTAAGCATTTAACTCAGAAACCGGGGTTCTGAGTTAAATCTACAATCTATCCCGTTAACCCGCCCACGGATTAAAATCCGGGGCTAACATTAACAAAGTCCGCCTTCGCGGACTAGAAAAATAGGTAGGGTTTGTTGACAACTCCCCGCCGTAAACGGTCGGGGATTCTCGCGTCATAGGGAGACTCTAGCTGGAGTATAAACCCCAACCCCGATATCTTTACCCTCGACGAGCGTTGATACGGTCTGCCCGACCGCATTTAATCCTCTTTCTTTCACCACTTGAGCCGCAGCCACATCCCTGTCCGTCGTGTAGCCGCAATTCTGACAATGATGAACTCGCTCAGATAGCTTTTTCTTACCGCAGTTAGTTCCGCAATTAGGACAAATTTGACTTGTCCCATTAGCATTTACTTTGGCGAAATACACACCGCGTTTCCAACAAACATGACTAAGGATATTCAGAAATGAACCCCAAGCTGCATCAAGACAAGCTTTCCTTAACGCCGAACGTCCTAGCGCCTTGAGATTTAAATCTTCTGCAAATATCATCCCTACTCCATCACAGAGTTGATGAGCTAGTTTGAAGAAGAAGTCTTTGCGACAATTGTGTATTTTTTCGTGAAGTAGCCCAATTTGGTGTTTAACTCTTAACCAGCGTCTTGAACCCTTGGTCTTATTTTTCAGTCTCCGTTGCAGCAATTTAAGCTGGCCTTCAGATTCCTTGAAAAACT
>JBKHDX010000334.1:0-3427 GCA_046541115.1 Spirulinaceae cyanobacterium
CTGATAACTGATTACTGATTACTGATTACTGAAATCCCCTCAACTACTGTTTTAACCTGTTCGGTTGTCAAACCGGGGAACATGGGTAGCGAGAGAATATCGGCGGCTAAGGCTTCAGCGTGGGGGAAATCGCCTTTTTGATAACCCAAGAAACTATAAGCCGGTTGGAGGTGACAGGGAATTGGGTAATGAATCCCCGTTTGAATGCCCTTTTCCTTGAGTTGGGCTTGAACCGTATCGCGATCTTTGCCAAACTCAGGACGAATGCGAATGACATACAAATGGTAAATATGACCTATGCCGCATTCATTTTTAAGGGGGATAATGCCTTTATCTTGTAGCGGTTTGAGGGCGCGATCGTATTCCTGGGCGGCTTGGTTGCGAGTGGTATTCCAGTCTTTGAGGTGGGGGAGTTTAACGTTGAGAATGGCCGCTTGCAGGTTATCGAGACGGCTATTGGTTCCCAATTCCGTGTAAACATATTTTTGGGATGTGCCGTAGTTACGGGCTGCCTTTACCCGACGCGCAACCTCGGCCTCACTGGTAACGAAAATCCCGCCATCCCCAAAGGCCCCTAAGTTTTTACTGGGATAAAAGCTAAACGCTGCCCCAATCCCTAGAGACCCGGCGGTTTTGCCTTCTCGATGAGCGAGATGGGCTTGGGCTGCATCTTCAAACACCAAGAGGTTGTGGCTTTGGGCAAAATCTTGTAAAGCTTGAGGGGAGACCATTTGGCCGTACAGATGTACAGCGATAATGGCTTTGGTGCGATCGCTCACTAACTTAGAAGCCGCTTCGAGGTCAATTAAGGCGGTTTCCGGGTCGCAATCGACTAAAATCGGGGTTGCGCCTACTGCAATAATGCCAATGACCGTGGCGATAAAGGTATTAGCCGGAACCAGGACTTCATCTCCTGTGCCGATTTTTGCCGCTTGTAAGCCCAAGGCGATCGCGTCTGTCCCCGACCCCACCCCCACGGCATAATCAACGCCACAAGCGGCAGCAAAGGCTTGCTCAAACTGCTCTAGGTCTTGGCCTAAAATGAAGTTACCCTGCTGAACAACCGTTTGAATGGCGCGATCGATTTCAGTTTGAATGGGTTGATGTTGTTCGGAAAAATCGACAAAGGGAACATTGACAGAGGTGACAGTCATAATCTCAAAGAAAGGGGAATCAAAAGACGCAGGAGAATCAGGGTTTCGCGAACAAGGGTGCAGGTGAGGTGACTCGATCCTATCCCAAGGCGATCGCCATCGATGCCAGTTTTATCATCAGAGAATACATCTCTATTTTTGACCGATGGTTTGGGGTTCTGTCATCCAAAAACCATCAAGAGTTTGTAAAGTTTTGGATCGTTTTTGCTGAAGTTTTTTTAGGTTAGCCAGAGAATTAATGAAGATTAAACGTTGGATTGGTTGTATTGGTGCGGTGGGTTGGGCGATCGCGATCGCGACTCCGAGTTTCGCTAAACCTCTACCCTTGGGGGCTCAAGTCAAACAACCGGATTTATCTCGTCGCATATTTCAGGGCTATGATGATGAGCCAGATTATTGCAATGTGAAACCGATTTCGGGTTGGTTTGTTTGGTATTACGATATCAACGGGCAATGTACCATCACGATTGTGGCTAATGAACAAGAAGCGATGCGGCAATCCTGGGAATTATTCAACCATTCTTTTAGCGTGATGATCGTGGGCTACGGTTTTAAAGCGAGTCCGACGTTTTAGCCCCCCAGAGAGAGGTGTTGCGATCGTTGACTGACTCAATATTTTCGGTGTAGGTTGGGTTGAGTTTCACTTCATTCTACCCAACCTACGATAGAATAAAACTTTTCAACGTTTGGTCAGTCAATCACCCCATAAAAAATAACTGTTATATGACTAATTTTCTAACTTTATTAAATCCTTCTCAACGCCAAGCTGTAAAACATTATTGCGGGCCTTTATTAGTCGTTGCCGGGGCAGGTTCGGGTAAAACTCGCGCCTTAACTTATCGCATTGCTAACCTTATTCTCAATCATAAAGTCAATCCAGAAAACATTCTCGCGGTGACGTTTACTAACAAAGCGGCCCGAGAAATGAAAAGCCGCATCGAAACTATTTTCGCGCAACATTACGCTCAAGAAAAGCACAACGAGCGCTTAGAACTTTTAGCGCCAGAAGAACAAACTAAGTTGCGATCGCGCGTTTATGCCAAAGTCACTAAACCTCTCTGGATTGGCACATTTCACAGTCTTTTTGCCCGGATTTTGCGATTTGATATCAACAAATACCAAGACGAAAAAGGCCGCACTTGGCAGCGTAATTTCTCCATTTTCGATGAATCCGATGTTCAGAGTTTAGTAAAACAAATCGTCACCAAACAACTCAACCTCGACGAAAAGAAATTCAATCCGAAATCCGTTCGTTATGCCATTAGCAACGCCAAAAACTTAGGCTTAAATGCCGCCGCTTATCTCAAAGAAAATACCAGTTATAAAGGGCGCGTGATTGCCGAAGTTTACGACGAATATCAAACCCAACTCGCCACAAACAATGCCCTAGACTTCGACGATTTAATTCTCGTTCCCACCCGCTTATTCCAACAAAACGAATCCGTTTTAGCCTATTGGCATAAACAATTTCATCACATTCTCGTTGATGAATATCAAGACACAAACCGCATTCAATATGACCTCATTCGCTTGTTAGCCAGTAACGGTGAAATGTCCCGTCAAGATTGGAATTGGCAAAATCGATCTGTTTTTGTAGTAGGGGATGTAGACCAATCTATCTACTCATTCCGCATGGCTGACTATACCATTTTGCTCGATTTTCAAAAAGACTTTGGGGATGGTTTACCCGACGAAGATACCCGCACTATGGTTAAGTTAGAAGAAAACTATCGTTCGCGGGAAAACATCTTACAAGCCGCTAATAAACTGATCGAACAAAACACCCAACGCATTGATAAAGTATTGCGTCCCACCCGCGCTGAAGGAGAACAAATTTATTGTTATAAAGCCGAAAACGAACAAGCCGAAGCCCGTTTTGTTCTCAATCAAATCCAGCATTTACAAAAGAATAACCCGGAATTAGATTGGGGTGACTTTGCCATTTTATACCGCACGAATGCCCAATCTCGCGCCCTCGAAGATGTGTTGCGAGGCAAAATTCCTTATGTCATTATTGGTGGGTTAAAGTTCTACGATCGCAAAGAAATTAAAGATATGCTGGCTTATTTGCGTGTTATCGCAAATCCGGCGGATACGGTCAGTTTACTGCGAATTATTAATACTCCTCGTCGGGGAATTGGACGGACTAGCATTGATAATTTACTCAATGCCGCGAGTGAGTTAAATATGCCCCTTTGGGAAATTTTAGCCGATGAAACTTCGGTGAATACTTTAGCAGGACGGGCAGCAAAATCAGCCAATCAATTTGCCCA
>JBKHDX010000335.1:0-3374 GCA_046541115.1 Spirulinaceae cyanobacterium
AGTAATCAGTTATCAATTCTGACTTTTTTGAGGATAGCAAACAAAATTCTACCGATTTCGTCAGCATCTCGATAAATATCTTCAAAAGCTTTTTGGCTAATGTAATCGGTATCTTTGAGCAAAGACAGCCAATATTTCGTTTCCAAGCATTCTTTATACGCAATCGAGACTTTAGCCGAAAAATCTGCCGTAGACACTGCACCATTGGCCTCAGCAAGATTCACACCAATGGCTGCCACTTCTCAACAACTGCTTGGACAAAACAAACTCTTTTTGGTCGTGAATTAGATACTTGTAAGCTTTGACAATGCGAATTGCGAACTTATAAGCCTTATCATAAGCTGCACTTCTCCTCGATAATGCCCCTTCATCCATATTCCTGTTCTTCTTCACCCGAATCCACCCCTCATTATCGCCTCAAATCACAAACAACAGTAGATTTGACGAACCGATTACTTAAGGCAACTGATTACTGATTACTGATTACTGTTAACTGATTCTCAATCGCTTGCCGCGTCAGCATCGCTTTGGCTTAGGAGACCGCATGATTAGCACTTTGTACGACCTCCTCGAAGGTTTGATTCAAGTGCGCTATAGCCGCGAAAACAAACGCCCACGCCTCGAACAACTCAATATTGGCACAGAACCCCGGTTTCTTTAAGAAACCGGGGTTCTATCGCAAGTATGGGAAAGTATGCCTCTTGAAACGCTATGGCAACCTCTGGCCGCGACATACCTTAAACGGTGGGTTACGGCGGATAGCTAGATTACTGTCACAGCTTAGATTTTAGCCGCCTAACCCACCCTACTAAAGCCTCATTTTAGCTGTGTCACGACACTCTGGCCGCAAATCATCGCTTGGGAAAACCTGTTACTCGCCGCCCGTCGCGCTCAAGCCAGCAAACGCTTTCGCGAGAACGTCTTAGCCTTCAACCACAACTTATAGGTCATTACAATTAGTTTCCGTACAGTCATCTCCCAATAAAGGTATCGTATTATCCCTGAACAGCCCTCACCCCAACCCCTCTCCCACTCCGGGGCTTATTTTTTTCAGAATGGATATGGTGTCTTAAGTGCTTTGGCGGTTGCTATAACAGTTTTGCTAGTTTTCCCCCAGAAGGTAAAAAATCTCTTGAAAGCAATGAGGAGCAAGGCTTTCGAGAGATTAATGCCAAAAACAACATTTTCCAACTTGACCTGCTATAATTAAAAAAGAGAATAGAATCGGTTAGCAACATTTGTTTTTAGTTTTAACGAGTTTTCACGTTTTTCCATTAACAGGCTTCTCTCCGAAATTTCACTCTACATATCCCCGATTTTTAGGAGAAAAGTTATGTCAATCTATGTAGGCAATCTGTCTTACGAGGTTACCCAGGACGATCTAACGGCGGCCTTTGCCGATTATGGATCGGTACAACGAGTTCATCTTCCCACTGACCGCGAAACGGGTCGCGTACGAGGCTTCGGTTTCGTGGAATTGGATACAGAGGCTGAAGAAGATGCGGCCATTGAAGCCCTTGACGGTGCTGAATGGATGGGTCGCGATCTCAAGGTCAATAAAGCCAAGCCTCGTGAAAATAGCGGTAATAATCGCTCTTCTCGTCGCTACTAAATCTTGGTACGCGGTGATTGAGGGTTAGTTATCTAATCATCAAAAGGCTAGATTTCAACTAAAAGGGTTTGGGTAGAAATACCTGAACCCTTTTGAGTTACTGAATTTAACAAAATTTTAAATTTCATCGGGCGATGAATGAAGCCATCTTTAAAGCTTCAATATTGGTGCATTTTCGCCAAAAAATCAGTCCAGAATTAATATCAAATCCGAAAAAACAACCACTGGCGCGAGAACCCCGGTTTCTAGCTTAAAATTTCAACTTGACTGTGTAAGCAGGTAAGAAACCGGGGTTCTTAATTCCAGCCGGAGTTAAGGTGGGCAACGAGATTGAGTGGTGTCGCCCTCACCCCCCTACCCCCTCTCCCAACTTGGGGAGAGGGGGAGAAAATATAGGGATCGTATTCTCCAATGCCCTCACCCCAAACCCCTATCCCGTGGGAGAGGGGCTTATTTTTTTCAGAATGGATATGGTGTCTTAAGCGCTTTGGCGGTTGCTATAGTAATTCTAAATAAAAACCGTGATTCCCGCCCGCAGATTAAAATCTGGGGCTAATGACAACAAAGTCCGCTTTCACGGACTGAACCCATCAAGTTAATGTGCGGAACTTAATTGGAATGACTATATAACTAATCATCCATTTGCCAAGGTTCTAAAATATTACCCTCATCGAGAATCTTTTTCGGTCGTAGAATGAGGACGACTTGGCCAGCGATGGGGTCAGCAGGGGCTTCAGGATACCAATCAATGTCTACGCGATCGCCCTTCACCATCAGAAAATAACTATTGGCATTCCATTCTCTGGCATTGCGGTCTACCACCACTAATGCTGGCTCAAAGGCTTCTTCTGGGGCGTTGGGGATGTCTTCGAGACGGGTAACGATCGCCACAGGATCGTCAGCTTTTAACACCGCTTGCCAACCGGGAACGGAGACTAAAGCACCTTTGCCATTATATTCGCTGATGCCAAAAGGGTCTTGAGTGGCGATCGCGTTGACCGCTTCAACTTCAGCTAAACTCAGGGGCATTTCTCCAGCAACCGGAACCAAACGGGGGATTTGTTCTTCGGCTTCTAGGCGATATAACGGCAGCATGGGGGCGCGAGCCGTGGGAACAAGGGTAAAATCGCTTAAAAGCTGCTCGATTTTAGTTCTGGCTTCGTTAGATTCGGCAAAACGCAAACCTTGGGCAATAAGACGCGATCGCGCTTGCAAGTCTTTTTTGCCCCTGGCCAGTTTCCAATAATAATAAGCAATGGCATCTCCGGCGCGATCGCTAAAGCCTTGAGGCGGTCTAGAAAAGTGAGCAAATTCTTTGAGGGCCCGGGCGATTTCGCGGGCTGCATCTACATTTAACTGCTTATCGTGAGCAATGGTAGCAGCGGCCAGACGTTGGTCTTGGTTGAGAATGCGTAATTCATAAATTACATCGCTGCGGGGCCCCTGGAAATATTGTTGCATGGCCTCAGAAGCGCCCGTCCGCACCAAGCTTTCATACACTTGTGCGGCTACAATCACTAGGTTTTGTTGGCTGGCTTCGATTCCGGTTTCTTCAAAAATTGCATTGCCGTGAAAGCCTGCATTGTATAGCTGTTGGCAAGCTTTGCCCCAATCGACCCAAGTTCCTTCTTTGCGGCGCAATTGTTGGAGTAACTCGCGGGCTGCGTCGTCTGAAAGGGGAGAGGGGGTGTTGGTCATAGTGAATGGTGAATGATGAATGATTCGCTTTTGATTTTACCGTAGGTTGGGTTGATACCCACCC
>JBKHDX010000336.1:0-3368 GCA_046541115.1 Spirulinaceae cyanobacterium
CCAAACGATTGCAGTATTTAAAACTGCTCAAAGCAGGACAAAATTGGCGTAGTTTGCCAAAAGAATTACAGCCGGAAGCAATGGGAGGTGCTTATCAATCTGGAGGTGGTAAAGTGGGTTTTTATCGACGACTCGCTTGGGATAAACCCTCGCCTACCATTACCACTAGCCCTCACCAAAAAGCCACAGATATGTGCCACCCCGTCGAATTACGCCCTCTCAGCGTCCGTGAATGTGCGAGAATTCAAACCTTTCCTGATGATTGGCAGTTTTGCGGTTCTATTACTTCTAAATATCGGCAAATTGGCAATGCAGTTCCGGTGAAGTTGGCTGAAGCAATTGGCCAACATTTAGTCAGAATTGCTACAGGCGATCTTGTTGCCAAATCTAAAATTTCTGTTCAGTTATCTTTATTTGATTTACAAGAGTTTAATGCCTTTCACCTCAGCAATCGGTTGCAGAAAACTATATTTCTAGCATTAGCAGAGTATTTACCCAAACTCAACTGACAATGCTCGAAAATTTAAATCTGGATGATTTAAATCCCAATCCCTTTTTGATTCAGGCTTTAAATCTAGATAATCCGCAAGAACTGATTAAATTAAATGTTTACATGGCAGCTACTCGCTCAATTGTAACTTCCATGGGTTTCTTTATTGAAAAATTGTTAGTAGCGATGACCCAAACTACAGCCAAAAACTGCTCAAAATGTTGCGAAAAGCCGCCCAACAAATTCTCGATCGGAACTCAATTTGTGATGCCATTGATGCTTGTATTGCCCGGATAACTCATGATTTTGTTTTAAGATATGGGGACGGTAACTCAGGCATTTTAAGCTACATTGCCGACATTTTTTAAAGATCGCGTCGCAGGTTTTACCGAGGAATGGAAAAACGCGGTTCTGCCGCAACACAAGTATGGCTTAGTACTCCCTCAGAATGAGATTCAAACTTATTCCAACAAATCCCCTAACTCGCCGCGTAAACGGTAGAGAATCGTATTCGGGGGAATTTCCGAGAGGATAGTTTGAATCGTGGTACTCGGTCCGGACTGACCCCAAGAACAGCCATTTGCGAGATATGCCTGGGCTGCCTTTCCTACAGTATAGGCTCCATAACCCGCGATCGCGCCCTGAGCGGCCGCTGCCGTACCATAAGTAGCCAAAGCCGCCGGACTTTCCCATATACTGGCAACAGCGGCGGTACTTTTGCTAAAGCCAATAAACACGCTACTGCCAATTTCGCTGAGAATTGTACTCCCCGCACTAGCAAAAATTTTACGCCACAAGTTCCCCGCTTCAAAGCTGGTCATGGGTAAGCCGTATAAACGAGCGAGAGCGCGAATTAAAGCAAGGTCGGCGATAATACCGCCAATAATATCAATAATCGCGATAGGGTTAGCCGCAACCGCAATCGCTTTATATTGTGCGTATTTCCAAATTAAAGCTTCCGCTTCCTCTTGGCGAAATTCTAAAGTTTTTTGAGCAAGCTGGTTTTCGGCTTCACGGGCTTGAAAAAGGGCATTAAGCGCGAGGAGAGATCGCCCTTCTTGGTTTAATATTTTAAGTATCTTGTAGCGCAGTTCGTCAATTTGCGGGGGAGGGGTTTCCCACTCGTATTCTACCCGTCCGTCGGGATATTCCACCCGCACTTGTACTGGAGAGGGTTCGGCTGCGACGCAGACAATTTCATCGGGGGAGAGGGCTTGCTGTAGGGTGACATCCTCCAGTTTTCCGATTCCTAACGTCCGCAGTTGTTGGTAAATGGCGTTTGCATCTTGTTCGGGATAAAGGTCAATTTTGTTAAACACCAGCAAGAGGGGTTTTTGACTTTCCCGCAATTCGCACAAAGCTTCGTATTCAACCCGCGTGATGTCTCCTGCAACGATAAAGAGAATCAAATCTGCTTGTTGGGCAACTTCTGTGGCCATTTGCGCCCGCGTCTGACCATCGATTTCGTCGAGTCCGGGGGTGTCGATGAGTTCTACCTCAATTTTGCCGCCTGGGGGTGTCCAGCGAGCCGATTTTGGATATTTTGTGACACCGTGGAGGGGCCCGGTTTGAAAAAGTTTCTGCCCCAGGAGAGCATTCACCACCGCCGATTTACCGCGACTAACCAAGCCAAAGGCTGCGATGTGAATGACTTTGCGGTCGAGTTTGTCTAGGGCTGCCTTAAGGGATTGTAACTCAGTACGGACTGCGGCCTGAAGTTCCGGTTGGGGTGCGCGATCGCCATGGCGACGAAAGCTAGAATACCACGAAAGCGCTTGCTGTAAGCTGGCGCGAGCTTGTAAAAAGTGACTTTCTTGTTGCGATGGGTTGGGTTTCAAGGGGAAAAGCCAAAAAGGAGTGACCTACAGTTTCTTATTTTATCGAAGCGATCGCGATCGCTAATTCATAATTTACAGTTAACAGTTAATAACGAGTTCTTATCTTTAACCCTCATCTCTCTCTTAAGTCATAAATTTAAAAATATCAAAATACTGAACTTGTATCTGATGATAGAGGCTAGAAATCTCGGCTAATGAGACAATTATTGTTGTGAATAACTAAGTAAACTAAAATTATAGGATATTAAACTTTATGACTCGTACAACTGAAAGAACAGCCCTTTTCAAACGTGCCGTCGGCGTATTTAAAAACCGCGAAGATGTTGAAAAAGCGATTCGCGACCTCAAAAATGCCAACTACGACATGGGCCGCGTTTCTTTAATTGCCCGTAACGTTAGTGACGTGAAAGGCGCTGAAGAAATTACCGAAAAACACGGCAACGAAGCCAAAGAAGGAGCCGGAATTGGTGCCGTTACCGGAACTGTTTTAGGCGGCTTAGGTGGATTATTAGTCGGTTTAGGAACTCTAGCCATTCCTGGTATAGGTCCGGTGCTGGTTGCGGGTGAACTCGCCACCCTAGGCACCACCGCAGCCGGAGCCGGGATAGGTGCAGTTTCAGGGGGTTTAGTCGGTGCTTTAGCGGGAATGGGCATCCCTGAAGAAAAGGCAAAAATCTATGAGAAACGGGTCAAAGCTGGCGATTATTTACTCATGGTGACTGGTAACGATGAACAAGTACGTCATGCTGACGAAATCATGCACAAATACAATATCCGTGAGTTTGGTATTTTCGATGCTTCTGATGTGAAGTAAAAAATATCTGAGCTAATATTTGAAATCAGAAAACATCAATGATTATCTATTACTCGTTTGTGACAAGATAAATTAAAATTTTTGATTTCAAAGAGATATGTAAGCATAAATTGGGTGGAGTTTTCCCGCCCAATTTATTAATTATCAAGTCTGCTTAATTCGATTGAGTGATTAAAATCTCAAATCGACCCTAATCAAAACAAGACAAATAATCCATATTCACCCA
>JBKHDX010000337.1:0-3324 GCA_046541115.1 Spirulinaceae cyanobacterium
CCCCTATCCCCCATTTATCCTAACTATCTTACCGGGAGACATTTTCATGCTTTGTTTTTAACTTTAGTAAGTTCTGTTGACCCAGAATTGGGGGCGATGTTGCACGATTCTACAATGAATAAAGCCTTTACATTGTCGCCATTACAAATACAAAAACAAGGGATAGTAAAACAAACCTTGACATGGGAATATACGCGGGAAATTAAGCCGGGTGTGCCTTGTTGGTGGCGGATTTCATTGTTAGATGATGAGTTGTTTAGCCGCTTGACAAAACTGTGGTTAAATCTCAATCCCGAACAGCCTTGGCATTTGGGGCCAGCTAATTTAAAGATTACCAGTATTCTCGGTACAAAGCAATCAACGCAGCCTTGGGCAAATGCTTGTTCTTATGCTCAATTATACGAAGAAGCGAGCGAGACGGAACGCGCTATTAATTTAGTTTTCTCGACTCCAACGGCATTTCGTCAGGGTAAGTATGATACGGCTTTACCGACGCACGAAACGGTTTTCAATAGTTTGTTGAGTCGTTGGCGCAAGTATAGTGGAATTGAGTTTGAGGAGATTAATTTTGACCCAATTTTCCCCAGTTACTTCGATATCAAAACGGCGATTACAAAAGATTCTCGCAGTAAGTTTATTGGCTGTATTGGGACGATGAGTTATCGTATTTTAGGCGAACTTGAACCTATACAAATTAAACAGTTGAATGCGTTGGCGGATTTCGCTTTGTATTGCGGGGTGGGACGCAAAACGACGATGGGAATGGGAATGGCAAGACGAGTCAGTTAACAGTTATCAGGTGTTGCTTGAAATTGGAAAATTTAGAACAAAAACTGTATAGGGTGGGCATTATGAACCACAATTAAAACAGGTTTTAGTATTGATGCAGAGTGTAGGGTGGGCAATGAGATTGAGTGGTTTGGAGTCGCCCTCACCCCCCTACCCCCTCTCCCAATTTGGGGAGAGGGGGAGAAAATATCTCTTAAGTTAATGATGGGTTGAATTGCGAGTTAGAGCTTGTTTTAAATATTGTTAAATAAAAGCCAGTGACAATTCTGAAACGGTGGGTTACGGCGGATTAATCGATTGCAGTTATGGCATAATTTTTAGCCGCCTAACCTACCCTACTTTGAGATTTATTACTACTAGAAAATACGATGAATGAATCAGAATATATCCCCATTGCGGCGTTGAATCAATATGCCTATTGTCCCCATCGGTGTTGGCGGATGTTTTGTGCGGGGGAGTTTACGGAGAATGAGTACACCATCGAGGGAACGAGTTTACACGATCGCGTCCACAGTTTGAGTCAAGAAAAACTAGGGGAAGATTGGCAAATTAGGGCGATTTGGTTGAAATCTCGACGATATGGTTTGATTGGCAAGGCTGACCTTATTGAAGTTAGTAACGGAGATATTTTTCCGGTGGAATATAAAAGAGGTCGTAAAGGAGAGTGGGATAATGACGAGTTACAGGTAGGCGCTCAGGCGTTGTGTTTGGAGGAAATGACGGGGAAATTAGTAGAAATTGGCTATATTTACTACGCACACTCTCACCAGCGTCAAGAAGTCGAGATTTCTGAAGATTTGCGCGATCGCGTCCGTCAAACTATTACCGAAATTCAAAAGCTATTTACCCACAATATCGTGCCGCAAGCGGTATATTCGCCCCGATGTCGCGGTTGTAGTCTCAAAAGCCGTTGTTTGCCGCAAGCAGCGTCAAAAGTCGCTCGCTATCAAGAAGTTTCATAATTTCAAGGAGAACCAAATGGGAACAGTTTATGTGTTAGAAGAAGATGCGTTTGTCGGGAAAGTAGACGAACGGTTAACGGTGAAAGCTGATAAAAAACGGCTGTTGGATGTACCCTTAATTAAGGTGGAAGGCTTGGTAATCCTGGGACGAGCGACCCTTTCCCCGGCGCTGGTGATAGAATTACTAGAACGTCACATTCCCGTAAGTTATCTCACCCGGACGGGGCGTTATCTGGGACGATTAGAACCAGAAGCGACGAAAAATATCTTTGTGCGAAAGGCGCAATGGTCGGCTATCGGAGAATCAAAACAAGCGATTCATGCGGCGGGTGGGTTTATTCGGGGGAAGCTGAAAAACTACCGCAACGCCTTATTGCGCCGTCAACGGAAAAACCCAGAACTTGACTTACAACAACCGTTAAAGCGCTTAGAGAATGCGATCGCGCCCTTGAATGAAAAATCTAGTATCAACTCGTTGCGGGGGCTAGAAGGGGCCGGAAGTGCCGCGTATTTCGGTAGTTTCGACAATCTGATTCAGAACAAAAGCTTTCAGTTTCGCGACCGCAACCGCCGTCCTCCCACTGACCCGGTTAACGCCCTGCTCAGTCTAGGTTACGCCCTCTTACGTCACGATGTCCAGAGTGCGGTAAATCTGGTTGGCTTTGACCCCTATCTCGGTTATCTCCACGTTGAGCGCTATGGTCGTCCCTCCCTAGCCCTCGATCTCATGGAGGAGTTTCGTCCTTTGGTGGTGGATGCGGTGGTGTTGAATGCCATTAATAACAAACACCTCTCTCCCGATGATTTTAGCAGCGAACCCCTCAGCAAAGCCGTCTCCCTGACTCCCGATGGTCTCAAAATTTTTCTGCGGTTGTACGAACAAAAGAAACAAGCCCAATTCAAGCATCCCGTCTTCAAGCGTCAGTGTACCTACCAGGAAGCCTTTGAATGGCAAGCCCGTTTACTGGCGAAGTATCTCATGGCAGAAACAGACAAATATCCCCCTTTAATCCTGAAATAACTTATCTCCATTATGTTTGTCACGATTAGTTACGATATCTCCGAGGATCGCCGCCGCACGAAGATTCACAAAATCCTGAAATCCTACGGTCAATGGATGCAGTACAGTGTGTTTGAGTGCGAATTGACCCCGACTCAATATGCCAAGTTGCGATCGCGTCTCCGCAAACTCATTAAACCCGAAACCGACAGTATTCGCTTTTATTTCCTCTGCGCTTGCTGTCAGGGTAAAATCGAACGCATTGGCGGTGAAATGCCCAGGGATGACACGATTTTCTTTGCAGAATGCGCCGATGGGTAGGTGTGGATTTTCCGTTTTGGGTGCGACGGGGGTCAAAGCTAGACGGGGTAAGGGTTTGACCCGCCTCGGCTTCGCGACCCACGGGCGCACCTTATTTCATAAGGGTTTCAGGGGTTTTGGGGTTGCGTTCTGGGAGTGGGAATGCTATATTAAATTATGTCAGGCGCAACTGTACCTTGAAAACTATATATTCTCTGGGTTTCAAATGCGATCGGTCGCAATTCCTAATAATCCCTATGAGGGATTGAAACC
>JBKHDX010000338.1:0-3285 GCA_046541115.1 Spirulinaceae cyanobacterium
CTACCGCCTGCCCGACGGCTGCAATTCCACGATTTCTAATTTCTTGAGCCGCCGCTCTGACGGGGTGACAAGAAGGCTAGAAGCGAGGTGTGGTGGGAAAGAGGGCGAAAATATGGTAAAAAAAATGGGTCTTGAGTAGTAAACCCAGACCATTTGTATATAAATGCTACCAGAATTGTATCACAGCCATCTGCAACACCACTTAAACGACAAGCAACTACTGACCTTAGAAATCTTAGTGGGTCTTCTTCAGAACTTAAAACAAGTCCGTATTGAAAGATTAGCCAGTTGCTTCCCATTACCGATAAAAACCGAAAGTCGTCGTCGTCATATTCAAAGATTTCTCAAATTAGCCAATCTGTCGATGACTACCCTGTGGCTACCTATCGTCAAAAGCTTGATTGAATCGAGATTTAGCCCTGGTGAAACCCTTTATGTCATAGTTGACCGCACTCAATGGCAAGACAAAAATTTGTTCATGGTCGCCGTCAGAATCGGTTCCAGAGCGATTCCGATTTATTGGCAATTCCTCGAAAAAAGGGGAGCGAGTAACCTAGGGGAACAACAAGCCGTATTGCGTCCCGTTTTAAGGCTCTTCAAAAAATATCAAATTGTCGTCTTGGGAGACCGCGAATTTCACAGTGTCAAACTGGCTAACTGGCTCAGAAACAATCAAGTCAGCTTTGTCTTCAGACAGAAAAAAAGTACAAGTCTACAACTCAATTCCGAAACTCAACTTAAATTAAAGCAGATAGAAATTGTGCCAGGAAAGCCCCAATTTCTAGCGGGAATTCAAGTGACTCAACAAGTAGAGGGAGAAGACTTATCACTGGCTATCTATTGGAAGAGAAAATATCGAGGTAAACAGGAGAAAGAGCCTTGGTATCTTCTGACTGACTTAGGCGATGCGACCACAGCGATCGAGGCTTATAAAAAGCGAGTCGGAATTGAGGAAATGTTTAAAGACTGTAAGAGTGGTGGCTACAATTTGGAGGGGTCTCACGCCAGTCTTGAGCGCTTAACTCGGTTAGTCTTATTGATAGCGATCGCCTCTGCTTCTCCAATATCAAGTTCGTTGCTCAGAGCTTCGACGATTGTGCGATCTCTAACCGCACGAGTTTAAATATTTTACCTTTCCTATGCTTTTTTCGGAAAAAACGCAACGTAGAGGCGTAGGGTGGGCAATTGTGCCAAACAATCAACAACCAAACTACAAACCCAAAATCAACCGCGCCACATTAAAGTAAATCAACACCCCCGCCACATCAACCGCCGTGGTGATAAAAGGGGCAGACATCAACGCCGGATCGAGACCTAAAGACCGAAAGAGAAACGGTAAAGCCGACCCCGACACCGAAGCCAACACCGAAATCGCCACCAAACTAATGCCCACCGCTAAAGACACCGCCAAGTCTTCTTGCCAAGAAAAATACACCGTTGCGATCGCGCCGAGTAAGGTTCCTAATAATAACCCTGCTAAACCTTCCCGTAACACCACCTTAGCCGGGCCCAACTCGCGAATCGTGTTGGTATTCAAGCCGCGAATTACCACCGTAGAAGATTGCGCCCCCACATTGCCCCCCGTCCCCGTTAACAAGGGAATAAAAGCCGCTAACGCCACCACTTGTTGTAGCAGAGAAGATTGCGAACGGATAATTTCGCTGGTAATCGTATTTGTGCCTAACAAAATTAACAGCCACACCACCCGCTTACGGGCCACCGCCAGTAAACTAATCTGAAAATAATTATCGCTGGTCGCCTGTACGCCCCCCAAAGCATAAATATCTTCGGTGGTTTCCTCTTCGATAATGTCTAGCACATCATCTACCGTTACCACACCCACAAGGCGCTGTTCCCGGTCTACCACCGGTAACGCTAACAGATCGTAACGTTGAATGAGTTGGGCGACTTCTTCTTGGTCGGTACTGGTGTGAACGTACACCACATCCCGCGTCATAATCTCCCCTAGAGTCTTGTCCGGGGCAGCGATGACCAAATCCCGCAACGAGACAATTCCGGCTAAATGGCGGGAATTATCGGTGACGTAGAGATAATAAATCAACTCCGAGGCATTGGCTAAACTGCGAATGCGATCGAGGGCTTGGACACTGGTGAGGTGTTCTTTGAGGGAGATGTATTCCGGGGTCATAATGCGCCCGGCGGTGTCTTCCTCGTAGCCGAGGAGTAAAGCGGTGCTTTGGCGTTCTTTTTCGCTGAGTTGGGAAAGTAAGCGGCGAATGACTTTGGCTGGAAGTTCGTCAAATAAACGAGCGCGATCGTCCGGGGACATTTGGTCTACAATATCCAGGACTTCTTGGCGTTTAAATTTTTGGATCAGATTTTGCTGAATGCTTGAGTCGAGATGTTCGTAGACTTCGATGGCTTCGGTTTTGGGAAGCAAGCGAAAAGCTAAAGCTTGCATGGACTCGTCTAAACCTTCAATGGCTTCAGCAATGTCTACAGGCTGCACGGGGACTAGAAGGGCTTTTGCGCCTTCTAGGTTGCCTTGTTGCAGGAATAGTTCTAATTGATCGCGTACCAACTCAGTAACTTTCATAGAAGTCTCAAGGGCTGTCCGAACCGCTATAAAGGCATACAGTAACCTCTTGTAATACTTTAAGTCCCCGTAGCGCACCTTGGATTAAACGGGCTGCACCGAGAGGTTGACGCAGAAAGGCAAGGGCGAGCGATCGCGCCTGAATTTGACCTTCTGAGTCAATCGTATCGCCGAGATCGGGTACGTTGTGAGTCGCATTGTCACTGACAACCCGCAACATGGCCGCGGCAATCCCGGTTTGCTGCAATAGTTCTAACACAGCGATTCCTTCCATATCGACCACATCGGCGTTGTATTGCTGGCGGCAAGCTTGTTTGGCGGTGGCAGTGGCGAGAAAGCGATCGCTGGTGTAACCGTTGACTCTGGCGCAAGAACGGCTTGGCAGGCGATCGGCTAACTTTGTGGTTAAATCGGGGTCCCAGGGAAGATTGTTGATGCGATCGCACAATACCACATCCCCAACTTTATATTGAGGCTTCAAGCTACCACACAATCCCGTTAAAAGGAGCGATCGCGGTCTTGATGATGTTTTTGCATTTAACCAGGTTTTAACGAACTTCTGGGTCGGTTTAATGCCCATAGGCAGCGCATAAATGGGGAGATGCACCCCTGCTTGTTGGAGTCCCCGCTTCACGGCTTGATACTCTGACCCCTGGGGAACGAAAATCACTTCGGGTAAGTTCAACGGGTTGTCATTGGTCATTTGTTATTGGTTGTTGGTTGTTGGT
>JBKHDX010000339.1:0-3284 GCA_046541115.1 Spirulinaceae cyanobacterium
CTCGCGCAAACCTTTGGCCTCCCCTGCGAAAACTTTGTGGGGAAAGATATTGGCTTTTTGCAAGCCAGTTCCGATTTTAAAAACTTTGTGGGGCGCTTTTTTGACAGTCCAGCCCAAGAGGATTTACAGGAAATTGCTACCCTCGTTCGCGGTCAAACTCGCCATTATTTAATTGCGGCCCAGAAGTATGATGAAGGTCGGGCCGCTTTTACCGTGGGGATTGATATTACCAAACGGTTTGAAGCCATTGAAGGCTTGCGCCAAGCTGAGGAAAAATATCGCGCTATTTTTGAAAATACCGTCGAAGGTATTTTCCAAACCTTACCCGATGGCAGTTTTCAAAGTGCTAACCCCGCTTTAGCCCGGATTTACGGCTATGATTCCCCCAAAGCTTTGATGGAGGGGTTGCAAAATTCTCAGGATTTATATCTCGATCCCCAGCGTCGCGAACAGTTTATTCAGTTGATTGAAACTTCGGGGGCGGTGGTCGAGTTTGAGTCTCAAGTGTATCGTTGCGATGGCAGTATTGTCTGGATTTCGGAGAATGCGCGAGCGGTAAGGGATGAAGCCGGGAATTTACTGTACTACGAAGGAACAGTCGAGGATATTACCGAACGCAAGCAAGCCGAAGCGGAATTGAAACAACTCACTGAGCAATTAGAAAGCCGCGTTGAAAAACGGACGATGGAGTTGCAAGAGTTAAATTTGCAACTGTTGATGGAGATCGGGGAACGGGAACGGGTAGAAGGGGCGTTGCGGAAGTCTGAAGCGGAACTCAAGGCGCTGTTTGCGGCCATGACGGACGCGATCGCGGTGTTTGATGCCAGGGGCCGATATGTGAAAGTTGTCACGACCAATTCTGAAGCGATTTATAGCCCTGCATCCGATCGTATTGGCAAAAGTGTCTACGAGGTTTTACCTTCAGAAACGGCGGATTTATTTATCGAAAATATTACCAAAGCGTTGCGATCGGGACAAACGGTGAATATTGAATATTGTTTGCGAATGGATATCGGAGAACAGCAAAACCCAATTAATCCCAATGCCATTATTCGCAATACCGAAGGAGAAGAAGTGTGGTTTGCGGCTAGTGTCTCCCCCCTCCCAGACGATTGCGCGATCTGGGTCGCTCGCAATATTACCGAACGGCGACGGGTGCTAAATGCTTTACAAGAAGCCGAAGAAAAGTATCGCAGCATCTTTGAAAATGCCGCCGAGGGGATTTTTCAAGCCAGCTTAAACGGACGGTATTTGAGCGCAAATCCGGCGTTACTGGCAATGTATGGGTATGAGTTCTTCACGGAAATGGCCGAGGCTTTAGACCCTATTAGCGATCGCCTCTATGTCCATGAGGAACAATGGCCGCAACTCACGGAACTTTTAGCGACTCAAGGATCGGTTTCCGATTATCAAGCCAGAGTTTATCGGCGCGATCGCAGCACGATCTGGACTTCCCAAAACGTCCGTTTAGTCCGCGACGACTTGGGCAATCCCGCTTACTACGAAGGCACCATTCAAGACATTACCAAGCGCAAACTCGCCGAAGATGCCCTCCATTGGGAACGGGAAAAGTCCGAACGTCTGCTGCTCAATATCTTACCCAAACGCATCGCCGAACGCCTCAAACAAGACTCATCCGCGATCGCCGAACGTTTTGAGGAAGTGACGATTTTATTCGCTGATATCGTCGATTTCACCTCTTGGTCGTCCCGCGTCGCCCCCACGGAGTTAGTCGATTCTCTCAACGATATCTTCTCCGCCTTTGACCAACTCGCTCAAAAATACGGCCTCGAAAAAATTAAAACCATCGGGGATGCTTACATGGTGGCAGGCGGACTCCCCATCCCGCGATCGGATCACGCCGAAGTGGTCGCCGAAATGGCCCTGGATATGCAAGCCAGTATCCGCCGTTTTCGCCGGGATGATGGCGAGGTCTTCCGCCTCCGCATTGGCATTAATACCGGGCCCGTTGTCGCCGGGGTCATCGGCATTAACAAGTTTATTTACGACCTGTGGGGAGATGCGGTCAACGTCGCCTCCCGCATGGAATCCCACGGTGTCCCCGAAGGCATCCAAGTCACCCAACAAACCTACGAATACCTCCGCCATAAGTACCGCTTCGACCCCAGAGGTGAAATTACCATTAAAGGGAAAGGCAAAATGCAGACCTATTGGCTGCGGGGACATCGATAATAATATCAAATCCGTTTAATTAGTGAAGCTGCATTAACCCCGGTTTCTGTTTTAAAATTTCAAGTTGACTGTGTAAGCTGGTTAGAAACCGGGGTTCTCGCGCCAGTGGTTGTTTTTTCGGATTTGATATAAGAACGTTTTTCGCGATCGCATCGGCAGTTTATCACCATCCAAGGCTTATGCAAATCTTACTGGTCGAAGACGATCTGCGCTTATCCGCATCTTTGGCAGAAGCACTGACAGCCCAGCAATATGGCGTTGATTTAGTGCGGGATGGCGAATCAGCCTGGGAGCGAATCAGTCTTTTTCCTTACGATCTCGTACTGCTGGATGTGACCTTACCCAAGTTAGACGGCATTCAACTGTGTCAGAGGATTCGCAACTATAACTACACCATTCCCGTATTAATGCTGACGGCTCGCGATACCAGCCTCGATAAAGTCATGGGACTCGATTCAGGGGCAGATGCGTATATGGTCAAACCCTTTAATCTGCAAGAACTTTTAGCCCAAATTCGAGCCTTATTGCGGCGGGGTCAAGCCCAACCCGCTCCGGTTTTAACTTGGGGAGAACTCCAGCTTAATCCCATTAGTTATGAAGTCTATTATGGGCGATCGCGCCTACATCTGACCCCCAAAGAATTTTCCCTAACCGAAGCCCTATTGCGCTCTGGTAGACGAGTCCTCACCCATCAAGCCCTGATCTCACAGGTTTGGTCGTGGCAAGAAGCCCCAGATGTAAAAACCATCAAAAGCTACATCAAAAATATTCGTGCCAAACTCAAAAAAGCGGGCGCACCCAAAGATTTAATCGAGACGGTTCATAGTATTGGCTATCGCCTCAAATCTTTAGGATAATTCCTAATGTTAGAAAAAGCTAACATTCTCCACCTTTTCTCTACAGAATTATCCCCAAAATCAATACTTTTCTTTCCTAACTTGTAAGCTATAAGCTCAAAACAGCTTAAAGCCTTTGCATCACAAAAATTTCAGGGATTTTGTATATTTTGATGCAATTCTAACACAAATTTATAAGAGGTCAAGTCTGATGACAGATAATAACCCTTTGCAACTTGCCCCCAATGTCGATGG
>JBKHDX010000340.1:0-3232 GCA_046541115.1 Spirulinaceae cyanobacterium
TACGAATTAGCGGCAGAGAGGGGGAGAAAGTCGTTGATTTTGCTGAGGAGGTCGTGTTCGAGGTAGGGTTTGGTGATGTAGCCGGATGCGCCGAGGTTGAGGGCGATTTGGCGGTGTTTGTCGCTTTGTCGGGAAGTGAGGACGAGGATCGGGATTTTTTGATATTGGGGGTGTTGTTGGCAGTAGTTGAGGAGTTCAAAGCCGTTCATTTCCGGCATTTCTAGGTCGGAGACGATGAGATTGACTTGGGGATGGTGTTGTTCGAGTTGCGCGATCGCGTTTAGTCCGTCGCTGGCTTCTAAGATAGGATAGCCGGATTTTTTGAGGGTGTTGGTGAGGTTGCGTCGCAGGGTAATGGAGTCATCGACAATGAGAATCGACGATCGCGTGGGGGTTTCGACGCTAGACCAAAGGATAGGATTATCGGTGTCGAGGCTAGGGGGTAAACTGAGAGTGGGCGAGGAGCGAGGGCGTTCGGAACTGAGGTGATTTTCCATGAGGGCGACTAAATCTAACGCCAAAGCCAGGCGATTATCTCCCAAAACACTGCAACCATCGATATAAGGAGGGGGCGCGATCGCGTCACCCAGGGGTCGTAAAGTGAGTTCTTGTTCCCCCAGGACGCGATCGACTTCGATGCCCACTAAATTCTCCTTGAGTTTAAGCAGCATCACCATGGGATTTGCGATCGCGGTTTGGCGCTGCATATTGGCTAAAGAAGAATTATATTCAAGTAAATCTTCTAAGTGATATAAAGGAACAGTATATTCTTGTTCTTCTTTGCCGTTGGTGCGGCTTTTTTGCCACTGTAACGCCCGTTGGGGGCCAATCTGTTTGACTTGATGGGGTCGCAACAACAGAATTTGCTCGATGCTGTCGGTAGGAACCGCATAAGCCAACTCTCCCACTTGACAAACAATCAGCTTGGCAATGCTAAGAGTGAGGGGGAGACGGATAGTGAAAATCGTGCCTTGATAGGCTTGAGAGTTGACCGTTAACGTTGCTCCGATCGCGTCGAGGTGAGACTGCACCACATCTAAACCCACACCGCGACCGCGCAGATCGTCCACATCCTGAGCGGTCGAGAAACCAGGAGTGAAGATAAACCCTTGGAGGTCTTCTCGACTAAGGCGTTGGGCTTCTGCGGGGGTGACAAGGTGATTTTCCACGGCGCGATCGCGAATTCTGTCGTAATCCAAACCGCGGCCGTCATCTTTGACTTCAATAAAAGTGCGATTGCCTTGGTTATAAGCGCGAATCGTAATATGACCGACTTCTGATTTACCGTTATAGGCTCGTTCTGTGGGGGTTTCAATGCCGTGAGCAAAGGCGTTGCGAACAATATGCAGCAAGGGGTCATAAAGAGTTTGGGCGATCGCCTTGTCGATCAAAACCTTTCTCCCGGCAATTTGGAGATCGACAGATTTTTTATAAGTAATGCTGAGTTGTTGCACCAAGCGTTCTAAGCGGCCGAGAATATTACCAAACTCCTGCATCCGAGCAAGAGTCAAGTCATCGCGCACCGTTTTAAGCAGGCGTTGGTGCTTTTCGAGGGCTTGACGACCGCTACGGGCAAATAAATCGAAAACTTCGGCGGTTTCCTCCATTTGCACCATTTCTTCTTGGGCTTTTTGCAGCAGCAACCGTAATTCGCTGTATTGCTCCAACTCCAAACTGTCCAAGTCCAGTAGGGTCAAGGCGTGATTATTGCCATCGGGGGCTGAGGAGGAGTTAGGCGTTATAGGGTCGCCATTGCCCAATTGCCAAGACAGCAAGCGGTTGAGGGTGCGAGCGTGTTGTTGCATCCGCGATCGCAAATCCCGTAACGCCCCCAACAACTGCTGGTTTTGTACCATCTGATTGTTTTGATTGATGGACAATTCCCCGGCTTGAAAGTTTAGCCGCTTCAGACGCTCTAATTCAACCCGCACCGTCGCTGGACTCTGACCAACCGAAGCTTGAGCAGTTTTAGTGAGATTGTCTAACTCCGGTTCTGGGTCAGAGTCCGGTTCTTCTAGGTCAAAATAGGCTTCAGGTTCGAGGGGAATCGTCTCAAAGTCTGGGATGGGTTCGGGTTCGGGACTTTGGGAGTCTTCGGGGGGGCTAAAGTGGTCGAGTTCGGTAGGATTGACATTGCCAAAAATACTGTCAAGACTGGGTTCTTCGCGATCGGCAAAGTTGTTAAGTTCCTGGGAATCGGCGTACTGCGAAGGGGATTCTGGCGCGATCGCGTCTTCAGAGAAATCCCAAGCTTCATCGGCTTCGATATCGATGGTGGTCGAAGCATCAAAAAGGGATTCTACCCCAGAGGAATCGGCGGCGGTAGTGGTAGAATTTTCAGCAACCCAGGCTTGCAACGCTTCTGAAGGCTGGCCCCCCATTTCGCGATCGCCCTCTAACACCTGCTGCTGCGCTTCGACAAAGTTATTTAAAGCAATGGGAGCAATTTCAAGGATGCGATCGGGATGAGTCCCAATGGCGGTTTGAGCAACTTGGGCAATTTTGCCAAATCCCGGTAAATTCAAAGATTCTGCTAAACCCAGAAAAATTGTAATCGCCCCCGATAAAGTTTCTTCAACTTCGTAGGCGTTTTGGCTTTGGATAGCGCGTTCAATTTCCTCAATGCGTTGTTGCACTCCCACTTCAAAAATCGAACCGACAATATCAAACCCCAACTCTACCGAGGAGGGAAGTTCTGCATCGGGATTGTAATTATCGCCGAGTTTTTGTTGTACCTTGGCCAAAGCATGGGCCGCGCGATCGAGAGCTTGGGGATCGTTTTTAGTCCCGCGTAAATTAGCTTCAGCCACCGCTAATTGTAGATATTCATACGCCCCTAACAGCAGCGTTTCGAGTTCTGCGTCAATCTGGACTTCCGGGTTATACAGGGATTTAAAAACACTTTCTAAGCCGTGGGCAATTTGACTTAAATTATGCAGTTCCATACTGGCCGCAGACCCTTTGAGAGTATGGGCAGCCCGCATCAAATTATGCACTTTGACAGTGGAATATTCATCCCGCAGCGATAATAATTCTTGTTCGATCACTTGCAGGAGTTCTTGGGCTTCGTGCAGGAAGTCCGTATAAATTTGTTCGCGGTCTACATCAGGAATGCCTACCATAGTTTGTTGTTCTGGGGTAGATTGCAAGGTTTGTATCCCAAGCCAGTTGAGAACTTCTTTTTCGCAGTTTTGCCACCAATCGGACATTATTTCGTTGTTGGTTATTGGTT
>JBKHDX010000341.1:0-3227 GCA_046541115.1 Spirulinaceae cyanobacterium
TCAATTTGATTTACCGCATTTGCGATCGTCTCTGGAACCACCTCAAAGCGCACCTCAAGCACTTCAAGTACACTCTCACGAGCTTTTCGTAATTCTCCACGGGATTCTCCGCGAGCTTGGGCAGAGCGTTCAATACTGGTAACATAAGGCATACGATTTTCCTCCTCGAAGCGTTGGATTTCATCTCGAAAATTATTTTGCTGGCGTTCGGGTAACACCATCATCCAGTCAATTAAGCGGAATAATTCTCTTGTTATCTTGTCGGCTTAAACCGCGTCGATATAATCCTTTAATAAGGCTGAGTTTGGCTTGATAGCGTTGTTCGGGATTCGCCCTTGTTTTTTGGGTTTCTAGATAGGCCGCGATAATGGGGGCAAAGACGTTTTGATTTTGGGATAGGGTTTCGGAGTCGTAGTCGAGGAGTTTAGCTGTCGGAAACTCCAGAGAGACGCGACATCCCCAGAGGTCATAACTGAATTGCTGGGGTCGCCAAGAGGCTTGTTCGTCAGCTAAGATGGCGAGACTGACGACAGGACGGCGATAGCGATCGAAGATGCGGTTGTTGTAGACATACATCCGTTCGGCAAATTCCCTTTGGGGTTGGCTTTGGATTTCGATGTGTATGAGAATCCAGGTTTCTTGACCGTCATTGCGCCACACTTTGACGAGTTTATCGGCTTCTCGGAAACCGATTTCCGCTTCTCGGACGATTTGTTGCAATTCGTTGTCGAGAAATTCATAACCTCTTTCCCAGTTGATGTTGTCGTGAATTATGGGGAAAAAGAAGGCGATAAAGGGCTGGAAATAAAGGGAAAGGGCTTCTTTCCACGGGTTATCGTAATCGGCTCTGGGTTGGGTCATAATAGGGCGAGTAGATGCTTTGATTGAGCATAGTTTTAAAGAGAAACAGCATTCAATTCAGCTAACAAGCGATCGCTTATTTCCCAGCGATCGCTCCCCGGTTTGATCCATTGTTGCTTTTCTTTGTTATAGTTGCGTTGCTGAAGTAAAACCTCTCTTAAACGCTCTTGTTGCGTTGGATTCAGCATCGGGATAAGCCGTTGCATGGCAGACAAAGCATTGGCTTGTTCAAAAGGGGAAATCGGATGAGCGATCGCGCTTAGAATGGCATCAAATGACCCAATATGAGCGAGATTATCAATCGCTGATAAACCCACTAACCGTAAACCCGGATGGCGCGATCGCAAATAATCTCTAATTTCAGCATCTTCGATATCTGCTTTTACCGCCAGCGATCGCATCGCCCCCGCGACGGCTTCTTGCAAGAAATTCTGCCGCGTCCCAGAAGGCAAGCTCATCAAGTAATTGTAGCGTTCGGCCAAGCCCATTAACTCAGTTTTAGCATCCGTTCGATCGAGAGGGGCGCGATATTGTTGGTTAATCTCTTGGTGGGCTTGTAAAGCTTCTCTGCGATCTTCGGGAATTGTCGCTGCATTCTCTAATACCACATTCACCGCCCCTACAATCTCATCTTTGGTTTTTGGGGAAATCTGCCGCAACAAATCTTCTAACCCCGGACTGGTAAACTCTGCCCCAGGAGTGCGAATTGCCCCTCCCACCAACGCGAAAACTTGCAGAAATACAGGTAACCAGACAATCAGCAATAATAAAATCGTCGTCTGACTCACCGCTACTTCAATCTGCCATCCCGTTTCTCGATCCCAAGCCACATTAAACAAGCTCAACACAATCAAAATCGCCATTAAACGCCACCAATTCGGCGGTAGGCGCAGTAACGTCCTTAAAAGGCGATTCAGGGTTTCTAAGGGCAGTGACGGCACGTTTGCAATCAGATCGAGTTCCCTTGTAGAGTAGCGCATTTGGGGCAGCGCGATCGCACCCTTAAAATTTAGTATACCTCAAAAAATTGTAGATTTATATTTCTATTATGCTTAAAAGCGTAGATAATCAATAAATATCCTCAATTATAGTTTTTTAAGTCTAAATCTCTTATTTTTCTACACATCCCCTTACACTGAAAAATTGGTGTTAAATTTTTAATCAGAATGGTTAAATCTTCTCGAAAAATTGCCCCGTCTCCCATGACCGCAGACATTAGCGTGGTCGATTTGATTGACCGCTATTTCAACGCTTACAATGCTGCCCGACTGCGGGAATGCTGCCAACTCCTCGAACGAGAAATCCTGCAAGACAACGTTACCGTCGGCATGAGTTTAGCCGGGGCTATGACTCCCGCAGGACTCGGTAAAGGCTGCTTTGTACCCCTGATGCAAGCGGGAATGATTGATTGGGTAGTAAGTACCGGGGCAAATATTTATCACGATTTGCATCACGGCTTGGGCTTTAGTTTATATGCCAATAGTCCCTTTCTCGATGATGCCCAACTGCGGCGAGAAAATACCATTCGCATCTATGACATTACCTTCGATTACGATGTATTGCTCGAAACCGACGCATTTATTCGCCGTACCCTAAAATCCCCCGAATTTCAGAAAACCATGGGAACCGCCGAGTTTCACTACTTACTCGGTAAATATATCTCGAAAGTGGAAACCGAACTTGGCATCGAAAACCACTGTTTCCTCGCAACCGCTTACGAATGCGGCGTACCCGTCTATACTTCTTCCCCCGGTGATAGTTCCATTGGCATGAATGTGGCAGCTTTAGCCCTAGAAGGCTCGCAATTAGTCCTCGACCCTGCCATTGATGTTAACGAAACCGCCGCTTTAGCGTATCTTGCCCGCGAAAATGACGGTAAAAGCGCCGCGATGATGATTGGCGGTGGCAGTCCCAAGAACTTTTTACTGCAAACCCAACCCCAACTGCACGAAGTTCTCGGCCTCGAAGAAAGAGGTCACGACTTCTTTATTCAGTTTACCGATGCCAGACCAGACACAGGCGGTTTATCCGGTGCAACGCCAGCCGAAGCGGTGAGTTGGGGCAAAGTTGACCCCGACCAACTCCCTAGTGCCATTGTTTGTTATACCGACAGTACCATTGCTGTTCCCCTGATGACCGCTTATGCCCTCAATCGCTGTCAACCCCGCCCCCTCAAACGTTTATTTGACCGCCGTTTAGAGGCTCTAGAACAGATGAAACGGGATTATTTGGCGCGTTAAATTAAGGGAAAGGTTTGTTCGAGGATTGACTGGTTTTTTGTTATTGGTTGTTGGTTGTTTGTTGTTGGTCATTGGTAACAAGTTAAGCCCACAATCCTCATTTCAAGAGCATCCTAAGTGCGATCG
>JBKHDX010000342.1:0-3219 GCA_046541115.1 Spirulinaceae cyanobacterium
TCATTGAAACAGGAAGCCCACGCCAAAAGTAAAGCGTTGGCGTTGGGTACTTCACTGCTAAACATATTAGTCCGAAATATCCGTCATCTTTAGTCAAAATCCTACAAAGATGTACAATTTTATCGGTAAAAGAAGCAAAAGACGGTGAAAAGCTCGAAATTAGTACCATTTACATCTCCCCAGTGGGTTATGATATTGCCATTACCCGCGATCGCCACATTCGCTTAACCAACTGTAACTTGTCTTCTCAATATGTCTGTCCTTGTGCAAATATATTATTGACTTCTTTAGCTTTGGCTTGTGGTTCTGGGGCGATCGCCATTATTTTGACTGGAAGTGGAAATGATGGCACAGAAGGCATTAAAGCCATTCACGCCCACCAAGGAACCATTATTATTCAAAGCCAAGAGACTTCAGATTTTATGGGAATGCCCCATGCCGCTATTAATGCCGGAGTCGCTCAGTATGTTTTACCCCCTGTCGAAATTGCCTTAACCCTAATTCGTTTGGTGAAGCAACTCCACCCTATTATCAACCCTTCTGAAATTAACATGAGCGATCGCGACGAAGACCAAACCCTAGAATCCCTCTTAGATTATCTGCGACGAGTCAGAGGATTTGATTTTACCGGGTATAAACGTCCGAGTTTGAAGCGACGCATCCATAAACGGATGCAAACCCATCAAATTGAATCCTTTGAAGAATATTGCGATTATTTGCAAGTTCATCCCGAAGAATTCCCAATTTTGTTTAATACAATTTTGATCAACGTCACGGGATTTTTTCGCGACCCAGATACCTGGACTTATTTACGAGAAGAAATCATCCCCGACATTTTGCGGCAGAAAAATCAAACCACCCCGATTCGAGTTTGGACAGCCGGTTGTGCCTCCGGGGAAGAATCCTACAGTATCGGGATGTTGTTGTACGAAGCCCTAGGGGCCGAGGCATTTCAAAATCGCGTCAAAATCTACGCCACCGACATCGACCAGGAAGCCCTCTCCCAAGCTCGTCAAGCCATCTACAGCCCAAAAGACATTGAAGATATCCCCGAAGATTTACGCACCAAATACCTCGAACCCACTCAAAATGATTGTTACACTCTCGGCCACGAACTCCGACGAGCCATTATTTTTGGCCGTCACAACCTGATTGATAATGCGCCGATTTCCCGCTTAGATTTGCTGGTGTGTCGCAATACCTTGATGTATTTTAATGCAGAAACCCAAGCTCGCATTTTAACCCGCTTTCATTTTGCCCTGAATGAGAACAGTGCTTTATTTTTAGGGAAAGCGGAAATGCTGCTGGGTCATACGCGCTTGTTTACGCCGTTGAGCTTGCAACATCGCATTTTCAAAAAAGTTATGCCGCTTAATCTTCGCAATCGTGTCTTAGGGTTATCTTCTACCCACGATTCCCAAATGAGCGATCGCATTTCCCTCAACGAACAACTGCAAGCGGCAGCTTTTGATACTTCTCCCGTCGCTCAAATTATTATCGATGCTCAAGGACGATTGGTCTTAGCCAACCGTCAAGCCCAAACCACCTTTAACCTCCATTCCCGGCAGATTGGCACGCTGTTTCAAGATTTAGAACTGTCTTATCGTCCGACAGAGTTGCGATCGCTTATTGACCAAGCGTACCGCGATCGACGCACCATTATTATCTCGAATATATCTCGCCCTTTAGCTAACAATCGCTTCCAAAACTTAGAAATCCAAGTCAGCCCTCTGTTCAACGAGCAAGGCACAATTATCGGGGTGAGTTTATGTTTTCTCGATACCACCGAAAAGCATCAACTCGAAAGCAAACTCGAACGCTCCAACCACGAACTCGAAACCACTAACGAAGAACTACAATCGACCAACGAAGAACTCGAAACCACCAACGAAGAATTGCAATCAAGCAACGAAGAACTCGAAACCACCAACGAAGAACTCCAGTCCACCAACGAAGAACTCGAAACCATCAACGAGGAACTACAATCGAGCAACGAAGAACTGCAAGCCATTAACGAAGAATCCCGCCAAAGAACCCAAGAACTCAATCACATCAATGCTTTTCTCAACTCGATTCTGATTAGTTTTCATTCAGCGATTATCGTTCTCGATGGCAACTTAAATATACTGAGTTGGAACCCCGAAGCCGAAAACCTCTGGGGTTTGCGAGCCGATGAAGTCATCGGACAAAACTTTTTAAGCCTGGATATTAACTTACCCGTCCACGAACTCAGCGACCCGATTCAAGAATGTTTGGCAGGTCAAGACAAACCCTCAGAAATGACCCTCAATGCCGTTAATCGCCGCGGCCGCAATATTTCTTGTCACATCAGCTTTAATCCTCTTGTCAACCACGATCGAGAGCGTTGTGGGGTCATTCTCTTGATGGATGCAAAGGAAGAATAAATGATGAATTATAAAAGATGAAAGGTTGTCCGCGATCGTTGGTCAAAAGTCAATGGTCAATGTTTCCCCTAAACCAACCTTTAACAAAGTGGGGTTTGGGGCGAAACTCTCCCACCTCGCCCTCGCAGGTGGTGAGATGGATAGCCCCAAGTATTTTTTATCAGTATATGGTGCGGATGGTTCAGCCGCCTCTGAAGCGTGGAGGGAGTGTAAGACAAGACCGAGGACGAAAGACCAAGGTAATGCAACACCCTGCGAAGCTAGAAACTACCACCTCGTCCCGTTAGGGCAGGTGGTAGTAGTTCATTGAATCACTATAGTTTTTTCCTTAACCCCCAATGACCAACAATCACTTTTCTCGCTCTTCTGTCAGGGAGCAGACTACAGACGAAGCCAAAATACACGCCGAAAAAACCCTACAACAGTCTCGTAAAGTTAAAGAGTTAGCCTGCGCTCAACTTGAAAATAATCAACAAAACGACCCCAAGATTATCGAAGCCGCAAAAGCAGCCCAAGAGCATAGCGAAAAGGCAATTCAGTTGGCTCAAGAGTCATTGCACCACGCTCAAGCTGCGGCTAGTGCGGAGGGAGAAGCTTCTCATCAAGCTTTTAGAAAAGCAGTACAGTCTCATATTGAAGCGGCAAAAGCTCAACACAAAGCCAATCAAGCGTTATACCAAATCAATCAACAGTATTTAGCGGCTTTTCCAGAACAGTCCAAAGATTAGTTAGTTGTTGGTTGTTGGTTGTTGGTTGTTGGTTATTGGTTGTTGGTTATTGGCATTTTGTCAAATCTGGGGTAGGGGCGCTCTTT
>JBKHDX010000343.1:0-3216 GCA_046541115.1 Spirulinaceae cyanobacterium
TTGGTTATTGGGCAGGGAAACCCAGCCCCTACACACCGATTGCCGATTGCCGACTGCCGACTGCCCCTTAGATGCTGATAACTGTTTGCGATCTCCCCAAAAATCGCTATATTGGAATTAGATCGCAACAGATTGCCTCGATCGGGCCAGTCAAAATTCCAGTAGCATGAATCGAATTCCCATGAATGTGTTTGTGGTGGGCGATGTCCACGGTTGTCAGAAAACGTTTAAGAAGCTTGTCAAGGAGCATTGGCAACCGGAAACGGAGATTTTGGTGCAACTGGGGGATTTGATTAATCGGGGGAATTTTGTGGCAGAAACAGTATTATACGTTCAAGAGTTGCAGGACAAATGGCGCGATCGCGTGGTGGTGTTGCGGGGCAATCACGAACAAAAATGTATTAACTTTGTAGAATCGGGGCGCGATCGCGATTGGTCTTGGAGAAGTCGCAAGAAAACCATCGCCAGTTTTCAACGCAAAGGGATGGAGTTAACTGAGGTGAGTAAATGGTTGCAACAACTCCCTTTGGTGTGGGAAACGGAGAGTTTGTGTCTGACCCATGCGGGGATTGCCGTCACCACCAATCAACCTTTCGATCCCAATAACAAAGAGGGGGTGTTGTGGACGAAAAGCCCCCTTAAAAATATTGGTAAACTGCAAGTGGTGGGTCATACCCCCATGCCGGGCGGCATTCCCCGGTACAACCCCGACGGTCATGTATGGTACATTGATACTGGGGTTTTTCTGCGACGGACCCTAACGGGGATTAAATTCAACGAGCAAGGACAACTGGTAGACTGCCACAGTATTCCCACCGATCCCCGCGATATCTAAGCTTCTGGGGCTAATACGCCGTGAAGGAAGATGTCGGCAATCCCTTCGGCCATTTCCTTCATTTCTTGGGGAGAGGCTTTAGGATCGATAATGGTTTGGTCGGAAAAGCCCGCGATCGCAAACATTCCTAAAAAGACTTGGGCGACAATTTTCGGATTGGTGCGGCGATAAATCCCCCGATCCATGGCGGTTTGGAAGAAAGCTTCGGCCACATCGGTCATTTTAGTAATGACTTCTCCTTGGATGCGATCGCGCAATTCCGGGTGAAATTGGGCTTCCATAAAGCAAACGCGCATTAAATCGCTGCTTTCGCGCAAGCGAAACATCCGCCGCCGCATTACTTGGGCCACAGCTTTATAACTCCCCATCTCACTTAATTCCGTAAGCAAATCGGTTAAAAGCTCAACCCAACCGTTGGTTGCGACTTCAATGAGGATCGCTTTTTTGTTGGTAAAGTGACGAAATAATGTGCCTTCAGCCACCCCAGCGGCCGCGGCCAAATCCTTGGTTGTGGTGGCATCATAACCTTGACGAGCGAATAGTTGCAATGCCGCTTTCAGGATGCGGGTGCGAGTGTCTTCCTCGGTCGAGGTATCGTCCAGGGAATGTCGATGAAAAACACGCATAAGCTTGATGGGGGATTACTTGAGTTCAGCGTATCGTCATTCTCCTGCGATCGCGGACGTTTGCTACAAAAACTTCACAAAAGTTCGAGTCTTTACTTGATTTTTGATGCAATTGTTTACAAACAAATTAAGGTCATGGGCGATAACCTTTGGGGGCGTTTATCGTCAAATTTCTGGAAATTCATAGAAAATTGTGCCTTTGATATGATGATTGTCCATATTGGCATAGCCTTTCTTTACCATTTCGTTTAATTCTGCTTCTACTTCTTCAAAATCTGCCCCGGTGTCTAATACCGCTTGAGTCACCGAAATTTGCCCCCCTCGTTTCTGAGCCGCTTTTAATATTCTTAACATCAATTTTTCGGGGGTGGGTTTTGCTAGAGAAGGAAGGACTTGTGTGGGAGCCGAAGTTGTAGAATCAATAGGAATCCCGGTTGCTGTCATTCCCATTTTGAGACGCAGTTTCATTTCATATTCTTCACTCATGTTAGGGATTAAAAATAAATCCACAAATTGACCGACACCAAAAATTCCCCAAGTGAATAACCACAGCAATCCCGATCCAATTTTACCGTTGTATAGGCGATGCAAGCCCCCTAAACCCATAAAAGCACCGAGCCACAGGGCATAAGAAACGACAAGACGCTCATCTTTCATAGCTTGTTTGTTCATAGTATCTAATTTCATTTTAGTTTGCTCTTTCTCGAGTTAACAATTACGACTTGACTGAGACGGAGAAAGATTATTTTCAAACAGCTTTAACAAGTCATCTAGCACCAAATTGGCGGCAATTGCCCCTTCACCGCCAATCCAATATTCAAAGTCTACAAAATACACGCGATCGCATTGCACCGCTTTGAGTTGCTGCCATAGAGGATTTTGGGTAAACTGACGATACAGGCGCGATCGCGGATCGCTACGGGCAATTAAAATTATATCTGCGTCAGCCCTGGGAATGGTTTCGAGAGAGATTTGTTCTTTGAGGCGATCGCGATCTTGCATCGGAGGTGGTTTCAGCCCGATATCTTGCAGAATTTTGCGAATATGAGATTGGTTTTCGTATAAGCGCACCTGACTCGGCATAAACCGCGCGATCGTGACTTGGGGCGATTTTTCACCAATCTTTGCTTGCAGTTGGGCAACTTTGCGATCGTAATCTTGGATAATTTGGTTTACGGCATCAGCTTGATTTAACGCCATACCATACCCCTTCAAATTATCCTGCCAGCGTAACGCCAAGGCATCATAAAGCACCGTTGGCGCGATTTGAGACAAAATTGGATAAATTGCTCGATGTTCCCCCTGATTGCCCAAAATGAGGTCGGGTTTGAGTTGAATAATTTTCTCTAAACTCGGTTGATTCACATCCCCCAAATACTCAATTCCCTCGATTTGTGCCAGAGAGAGAAAACCCGGGAAACTACCCGCATTTCCCGAAGCCACCCAAGGTGCAGCCCCCACGGGTTTAATCCCAACAGCCAAAGCCGTTTCGAGGGCTGCATTTCCCAGGGTAATAATGCGCTGAGGATGGTTGGGAACGAGGGTTTCTCCTTGGCTATGCTGAATGATATGGGCTTGCGTTGTATCCAAGGGTGCAGCCAGCATAAACGGCTGACAAGCCGTTAAAAAAAGAGCGAAAAAACATAAGAAGCAACGCTTTTTTAAACCTAACTTGTAGGGTGGGCATTGCCCACCTTTTCCCCTCTCAAAAAATAGCGCTAACCGAGTAATCATCATTGTGAAATTGAGGCAGCA
>JBKHDX010000344.1:0-3187 GCA_046541115.1 Spirulinaceae cyanobacterium
CAACCGGGTTATCTCCGGTCACTCCCCCACATAGGAACAGGTGGGGGTCATTGAACGGGAAACAAGCTCTCAAAATCATCTACGAAACTGCCACCCCGCTTAGAATTAATCCGCAACCAGCGATCGCCCTCTAACATATCGTAAGTCAAAGGCTCAGAAGTTCTCAACTGCAACTGACCCCTTTCAGCCAAACGGGTGGAAGGATGCTCTACCATCAACGTTTCAAGGGTTTCGATGCGCTTGGGAACCGCCGGATGGGTATCGCTATCTACAAAGGCTTCAGGCAGCCGCGAAAGCACATCAAAGCCGCGAAAACACCCCTCCGTATCAAAACCCGCCGTGGCCGCGTAACGATAGCCCCAGGAGTCCGCTTCTAGCTCTTGCTCCCGCCGTAACTGCGCTGATTTTTCTTCAAATTCAGCATGACTTTCGTCTGAATCGTTTAATTCCAGTTGTTCTCGCCATTCAGCGATCTGAGAAGTCCAGATGGCCGCGTGTTGGTGGGTATGATGAGCCATTTCGTGAGCCACCACACAAGCCAAAGCCGAAGCATCTCCGGCGGTTTGATCGAGCAAGCCAAAATGAATAATAATCAAATTTGCTTCGGTAGCAAAGGCATTGATTTCGTCACTGTCTGCGATTCTAATGCGCCAGGGATGCTCATCTAGGTTATTGGCTCGCGCAAGACGGTCAATAATGCGATAAAGCACATACAAATTATCGGGTAACTCGGCTTTAGCTTGGTCGTAGACATTTTCAAAAGTTTCGGTTTCCGTAACCTCTGCTGGTTCGGGGGTTTCAGCCGCGATCGCCCCCGGACGCAAACCCGGAGCAAAACTCAAAGCCCAAATCGTCGCGATCGCGGTAGCACTTTGTCGGAAGCGAGCGTTCATCATAGGTCAAATCGGAAAATAGAGGGACAACAATCTTGGGGGAACTGAATTGTTATATCTCGCGGGGTTCATCAACTTATGCAGCGATCGCCCTTGTGTTTTTAACAGAGTAACAATTATTTGGGGTCTACAATTTCCTCGATGCAATTTTGGTAAATTTTGGGCCGAATATTGCCGGCGCGATCGCCAAAAAAACGCAAAATATTGTTAACAAAAAACAACATTAATTCATAATTCATCACTCATCATTCCCCATTCCCCCCGCTAACCCTAAAAAAATATTACGTTCATCGGAATTCGGCGCGATCGTTGCTTTAATTTCTGAGAGTGTGGACTGAATGTAGAACCTAGACCCCAAGCTAAACCGCATCATCACCACTGAAAACCCTCTACCCAATCAATCGCCATGGGAAAACCAACAGGCTTTATGGAATTTTTGCGCGAACTTCCCCTCGAAGTAAGCCCTCGCGATCGCATCCGCAACTGGGATGAGTTTCACCTCCACACCCCGGAAGAAAAACTCGCCAACCAAGCGGCCCGTTGTATGGATTGCGGTACGCCCTTTTGCCACACCGGAACCACCTTCGGCGGTATGGCCAGTGGTTGCCCGATCAACAACCTCATCCCCGAATGGAATGACCTCATTTACAGAGGATTGTGGCGAGAAGCCCTCGACCGTCTCCACAAAACCAACAACTTCCCCGAATTTACCGGCCGGGTATGTCCTGCCCCCTGCGAAGGCGCTTGCGTCCTCGGCATTACCAACCCCCCCGTCACCATTAAAAACATCGAATATTCCATCATCGAAAAAGGCTGGGAATCGGGCTGGGTTGAAGCCTCACCGCCCCAAAAACGCACCGGTAAGAAAGTCGCCGTGATTGGGTCGGGCCCCGCCGGACTCTGTGCTGCGGCCCAACTCAACACCGCCGGCCACACCGTCACCGTCTACGAACGAGCCGATCGTCCTGGCGGCCTGCTCATGTATGGTATTCCTAACATGAAGCTCGACAAGCAACAAGTCGTTTTGCGGCGCATAACCGTCCTTGAAGACGAAGGGGTAATTTTTGTTTGCAATACCGAAGTGGGCAAAGATGTGCCCGTCGAAACCCTATTGCAAGGATTTGATGCAGTGGTATTGTGTACCGGATCGACTCGTCCGAGGGATTTACCCATCGCAGGCCGCGACCTCAACGGCATTCACTTCGCCATGGAATTCCTTACCGCCAACACCCAAGCCGTCCTCGATGGTAGCCCCGGTGAAAACTACATTTCCGCCGCCGGGAAAGATGTGGTGATTATTGGCGGCGGCGATACCGGAACCGATTGCGTCGGCACATCCATTCGCCATGGTTGCAAAAGCGTCACGCAACTGGAAATCATGCCCAAACCCCCCACAGAACGGGCAGCGAATAACCCCTGGCCCGAATGGCCAAAAATCTATCGTCTCGACTACGGTCAAGAAGAAGCCGTGGCCCAGTTTGGCGAAGACCCCCGTTGTTATACCACCACCGCCACGAAGTTTGAAGGGGACGATAACGGCCAAATCAAAGCCATTCATACGGCTCAAATTGAATGGGTGAAAAACGAAGCAGGCCGCTTTACCCCCAACCCCATCCCCGGAACCGAAAAGGTGATTCCAGCGCAGTTGGTGTTACTCGCCATGGGATTCCTCGGCCCCGAACAGCCTTTGTTAGATGCCCTCGGCCTCGATCGCGATCCTCGGTCAAATGTCAAAGCCGATTACGAGAAATATACCACCAGTATTCCCGGTGTTTTTGCAGCAGGGGATTGTCGTCGCGGTCAAAGCTTGGTGGTGTGGGCGTTTAACGAAGGTCGAGGTGTGGCTCGCGAGTGCGATCGCTACCTCATGGGCCACACCGATTTACCCTAGTTTGATTTGATTTCTTATTCAAAAGGAAGGAAAGATTATGGTTTCTGTTCGCACGATTTATCACAATCTCCGTTTTTGCGAGAATTGTGGCGACCCGGCAACAAGCGCTGTTTATCGCGAAGAAGCACAAAACGCGATCGCCGATCCTAAAATCAGTTTAGTTTGGCGGCAGGCGATCGCGAAACGACTCAACCAAGTTAATCAAAGTCTAGCCCGTCTCACAGTCGGGCCCAACGATAGCTATTAAAGCTCTCTCGTAGTACCACGACATACTTTAAATGGTGGGTTACGGCGGATTACGATGGTTGCTGTCATCCCATGAGTTTTAGCCGCCTAACCTACCCTAATAACCAACAACAAACAACCAACAACAAACAACCAACAACAAACAACCAACAACAAA
>JBKHDX010000345.1:0-3185 GCA_046541115.1 Spirulinaceae cyanobacterium
AGCAAAATTTTCAGTAAAGAGAGTCACTGGCATATCTGCATCTGGGGGGGCATCTAGCGATCGCTTGATTTCGGCAAGATAGAGAGGTTGCGAGACTCCTGGTTCGGGATGAAGGACGGTGCGGGCGCGAATGCTAAACTGATTGTTGCGATCGCCCAAACGGCCATAAGGCTTAATATCTGAGGCAATTTGGCGGATGGTAGCTTCTACTTGGGCTTCTGTAACCGTCGAAGGAACCGCGATCACGACTTTATCGGCAGCATTATCATAAACCAAACTATAGCGCACAGCCCCCGGAATAACGGTGCGGGTAAATAAACCCAAGCTGAGGGCAAAGAAGCTGGCAGTGACAACGGCGCTAAAGCTGGTAGCACCAACCAGGCGAAACCGAATCCCCCATTTCACGATAAAAGCAATAATCGTTAAAACCAAGAAAACAATTGTCGCAATTCCCGACCATTTGACGTAAAACGCCAGATCGGTCGGGATGGGTGAGTTAATAATCCAATCCATAAATTTTGTTGTTGGTTATTGGTTGTTAGTTGTTGGTTGTTAGTTGTTGGTTATTGGTGATTGGTTGTTGGTTGTTGGTTATTGGTAACTGCCTCAAACACTGATGACTGATGAGGCGATGACTGATGACTGATAACTGAAATCACCCTTGTCCCGGTAAAAAGCTGCGCTTGAGGGTTTTCATTGCCTTATCCGTAATGTCTGTATAGCGAATTTGGCCGCACAGAATTTGACTCATCACTTCTGCGGCTTGGGGGCGTTTGACCCCCACTTTATAAGCCACCCCTGGCAGCTTGAAGAACAAGCCAGAAAGCCGTTGCGCCCAGATATATTCCTCACCCCAAGCCCGTTGTACGATGCTGCTATATTCAGGAAGGGCGCTGCTATCCCCCGCGATCGCGTTGGCAATGGCTTCGGCTGCTTTGACTCCGGTAAACATCGCCGGACGGATACCTTCAGCTAATAAAGGGTCGGTAATTCCGGCGGCATCTCCGACGACCAAAGCATTTTGACTGTGTAAAGGTTTGTTGTCCGACCACAAGCGCAAAGGATGTTCGTGTATTTGGCCGCGAGACGGGTCAATGCCAATGGCTTGAGCATATTGGCTAATTTGCTTTTGTACTTCTTGGGGTTTGCCTTTGGGAGTGGCTAAAATCGCGGCACTAATCGAGGTGCGATCGCCATTGGGAAAACGCCAAATAAAGCCATTTTTAAGGGAACCAAAGTCAAAATTGGCAATATTATCGGCTTGAGGCGCTTCGGGTAAATCTAAGACCATACCGATATGATTGGGACTGGTTTTCAATCCCAACCAACTTACACAATTCCCTTTGGCCCCATCAGCAGCGATGAGATATTTGCCTTCGATGGGGTCTTGGTTGGTGGTGACTTGCCAAGCGGAACCGTTAAATTTAATCCCGTTTACCGTGGTTTGGTCTTGGAGGGTTGCTCCTTGTTCGGTGGCTTTATCCACTAGGAATTTATCAAAAACCTGTCGTTGAACCATCCACATCGGTTGTGTTTTCAAGTTCGTTGACACCGGATCGCCCAACTTCCAAGTAAAACCAACGCGATCGACTTTAGCTGCGATCGCCTCAGCAAAGTCAAAATCAAACCACTGTTGTACAGCCGGGGAAACGCCACCGCCACAAGGCTTATATCGAGGAAAAGCAGCTTGTTCGAGCAAAATAATGCGATGGCCGCGCTTTGCTAAATGATACGCTGCACTGCTTCCGGCAGGACCAGCTCCGACAATAATGCAGTCAAACATAGACATAAATTTTTAGGGAATGGTGAATCGAATCAGTTATACCGTGGTAATGTCTTTTTCTTTTTCCGCCAAAACTTTGTCGATTTTGTCAGTGTATTTATCAGTTAACTTTTGAATGTCGTCCTGAAGACTGCGAGATTCATCTTCAGAAATGTCACTATTTTTTTCTTGTTTGCGGACATCATCAATGGCATCCCGGCGAATATTGCGAATTGACACCTTACCTTCTTCAGCATATTTCCCCGCGAGTTTAACAAATTCTTGACGACGTTCGGCAGTCAGGGGTGGAATATTTAACCGAATCACGTTGCCATCATTATTGGGGGTTAAGCCCACATCCGACAGGGAAATGGCTTTTTCAATTACGCCTAAGCTGCCTTTGTCGTAGGGCTGAATCATCAAAGTGCTGGCATCTGGGATGCTGATATTGGCCAGAGATTTGAGCGGGGTATCTGCGCCGTAATATTCCACCATGACCTTATCCAGTAGAGTCGAATTGGCTCTACCGGTGCGAATGGTGTTAAAGGCCCGTTGAGTTGCTTCAACGGCTTTTTGCATGGATTTTTCGATTTCAGTTAACTTCACAAGAACCTCCTACAATTGTGCCGATCGCTTCTCCTTGGACAGACCGTACAATATTGCCGTGTTGTCCGAGGTCAAAAACCACGATCGGGATATTATTTTCTTTACAAAGGGCGATCGCCGTGCCATCCATCACTCGCAAATCTTGGGCTAAAACATGACCATAGGTCAAGCTTTGATAGCGCTTGGCGTTGGGGTTCAGATGAGGATCGGAATCATACACGCCATCGACTTTCGTCGCTTTAAAAATGACCTCCGCATCAATTTCGGCGGCCCGTAAAGCGGCGGTGGTGTCCGTGGTAAAAAAGGGATTACCCGATCCTGCCCCAAAAATTACGACTCGTCCCTTTTCTAGATGACGAATCGCCCGACGACGAATGTAGGGTTCGGCAATTTCCTGCATGGCGATCGCGGTTTGAACTCGTGTGGGTACGCCAATTTGCTCTAAAGCATCTTGCAAGGTGATGGCATTCATCACTGTTGCCATCATACCGACATAATCGGCGGTTGCTCGATCCATTCCTGCCGATGAAGCCTTGACTCCCCGAAAAATATTGCCACCCCCCACGACAATGGCCATTTGTGCGCCTAATTTCACCACATCGGCGATTTCTTGAGCAATGTTGGCGACGATCGCGGGATCGATGCCGTAGCCAAGATCGCCCATGAGTGCTTCACCACTCAGTTTCAATAAAACCCGTTTATATGCCATCGCTTGACTGCAATTTTTACACGCTTGTTTGCCGTAGTCCAATATAAATTACTTTGGTTGTTGGTTGTTGGTTGTTGGGCGGGGAAAAGAGCGCCCCTACAAGCCCAC
>JBKHDX010000346.1:0-3166 GCA_046541115.1 Spirulinaceae cyanobacterium
GCCAAACTTGCCACAAATGCCTGCATTTAGGCATGAGAGGCGGTAAGTCTTTCCGGTGTACTAATCCTCAATGCCAACATCAAGGCGATGCGGATGTAAATGCGGCTAAGGTAATTGCGCTGTGGGGCTGTTCTGTAAACCAGCCCGGAGGTTCGGAGTTGTTGTCTTGTACGATAATTCCAGGGCTACTGAAAGCCAAGGGCGCAATAGGCGCGAGGTTGTTTACCCCTTCACTTTACCTAAAAACCAAGGTAATGATAAAACTGAATGAAGCGATCGGAATTTATTTGCCCAATTTATTGTTTTTATCTGGATTTTTTTTGTGTATTTTGTTACGATTTTTTGCTAATTTGAGAACGACGAACCTTCAAAAACTAGATACAATTTAATTCAAGTAAGCCAAATCTTCAGGGGTATCAATATCTCGCAGGGTTGGTAAATATGCCACCTGAAGCTGTAATTTTGTAGCAATTTCAACGGTTTGTTGTAAGACGGTATCTGTTCCCCAAGCAATGTTTTGGAAAAGAGCGGGAATGAGGTGTTGTAAACCGATGAGATAATAACCGCCGTCGAGGGCTTTTCCTAAAACT
Source organism: Spirulinaceae cyanobacterium (assembly GCA_046541115.1). GTDB lineage: Bacteria > Cyanobacteriota > Cyanobacteriia > Cyanobacteriales > Spirulinaceae > Jaaginema. Next base: position 591 of record JBKHDX010000346.1, read on the forward strand.
AAATCTTGGTTTTGTAGTAATGTAAAAGCTTTTTGCAGTAAGGCGGGTGTTAAGTCAGGACAATCAATACCGATGATAACGACTCGCTGATTTCCAGATTCAAATGCTTGCTGAAATGAGGCGGCCATGCGCTGTCCTAAGTTACCCTGAAATTGGGGTTTTACAGTAATATTTTGACCTAACCAATCCTGCATTTTTTGAGTGTTGCCGTTAGCAAAATGAACTTCTATCTGTACAGATGTAGAGAGGGTTTGGGCTTTTTGGAGTGTTGATTCTGTGAAAGTTTGCTGTAGTTTTGCGGCTTGTTCTGCACCTAAAGCGGGAATAAGTCGGGTTTTGGTTTTGCCGGGTTCGGGATAGCGAGTAAAAATAATTAGACAGTCGGACATTTCAATGTACAATGTACAATTTACAATGTATAATTTACAATTTACAACAACCAATAACTAACAACCAACAACCAATAACTAACAACTAACAACCAACAACCAATAACTAATAACTAACAACCAACAACCAATAACCAACAACTATTAAGACAAAACTCGAACGAGAAACTGAGTCAAAGTAAAGGCATCAACACCGAGTTCTGTGCGCTCTTGGGCGGCGAAAATTCCGGCTTGGGCGTGCCACCGAGCGGCTGTGGCTACAATGGCTTCTAGGGGCATTTCTGGGCGGTTGGGGGCAATTAGTCCGCCGATTAACCCGGTTAAAACGTCACCACTGCCGCCGCGAGCGAGGGCGGGGGTACTTTCGGGGATGAGCCATAATGTGCCGTCGGGGTGTGCGATCGCGCTCTTGGCTCCTTTGAGCAGTATGATAGCGTTACTCTGACTCGCGGCTTTTTGGGCAGCTTCGAGGCGGTCATGGGGGGATATATCGGGAAATAAGCGCTTAAATTCGCCTAAATGGGGCGTTAAGATTGTGGGGGCTTGGCGCTTGGCTAATGCTTGAGTGGGATTGAGTTTCGCGAGAATATTCAAGCCATCGGCATCGAGGACTAAAGGCGTGTTGGTGGCTAAAAGTTGCTTGATGATGGGGGTTGCGTCGGTGGTGAGGCCGCATCCGGTGGCGATCGCGCTAAACTGATTCAAGTCTGATAATAACTCTGGAAAATGGGCGATCGCGCCTGTAGAGGTTTCAGGACAGGCATATACCAAGGCTTCGGGTAGCTGGGACACCAACAAGGGTTTAAGGGATTCGGGAACCGCAATGGACAACATCCCCACCCCGCTTGCTCTGGCTCCTAATGCGGCTAAAATTGCGCCCCCCGCATAGCGAGACGACCCCACGACTAACAATAAATGACCTTGTTTGTATTTGTGCGTTACCGTTGGACGGGGTAAGGGTAAGACAGTTTGGGCGTTTTCCCAAGTTAAACGCTGAATTTGGGCAGGTTCTCCTAAAATCGCGTTCACATCGCCTTTCGGAATGCCAAAATCAATGAGAATCGCTTTCCCCACATAAGGTAAAGCCGCTTCTTGAAAAAATGCCCGCTTCCACAAGCCCAAACACAACGTCTCTGTTGCTTCTATCGCAATTCCCAAAACTGCCCCGGTATCCGTGTGAATCCCGGAAGGTAAATCAATACTAACCACAGGTTGCGGCCAGGAATTGAGAGTTGCTACAATTTCGGCTAAATCCCCGGTCAAATCTCGCGTTAAGCCAAAGCCAAATAAACCATCAATAATGACATCGCAACATTTCAGAGAGTCAACGGTTTCTGTGATGGGAATCCCCAAACTCATCGCATACTGAGTCTGACTTTTCGTTAATTCTTTGCCTTTTTCGAGGGGACGACAGATTCGCACCTCATAACCCTGTAGATGTAACTCTCGGGCCACCACCACCCCATCACCGCCATTGTGACCCGGGCCCACCAAAACGCCGATGCGAGCAGGTTTGGGGTAGCGTTGTTTCACTTCCTGAGCGATTAAACCTGCCACCTTTTCCATCAAGGCAGCAACGGGCATTCCGGCATCAAAAAGACGCTGCTCGATAGCGCTCATTTCGGCGGCAGACACAACAATAGAGGAGATGGACATGGTAAACTCGCGATCGCTTGGACTTCTACCTCTTAAAGTTACCGAAAAATTTGGCTCTAGAAATTTGTTATCTATATCCTGGGAAAAAGCGGCATACAGTTCTAAAAAATACAGAAAATGGAGTTTATGGGCGTTAGTATTTTGTCGGTCTTCGGCTTTGAAGATATTAACCTTAAAGGTATTGAAGCTAGTCAAAAGTTACTGCCATTGTGAGTGCTAAACGTTTACCCCAAACCACTGCCCATGTGCGCGTTACCAAGCAATCCTGGCCTCAAGGGAAAATTGCCGGAGAAGTTCAAGCCGCATCTTATGAGTGGCAGTTTGAGTGGTCTTTTCGTCAGGGACATTTAACGGTTGAACCCTCGTTAGGACGGGCGTTAATTTTAGAACCGTTGGGGCGTTTTCTGGAGCGTTGGGATTATCGCCTAGAAGCGGGAAGTAATTACGAGTTTACGGTGAGAGGAGAAATTTAGTTTTTTGTTGTTGGTTATTGGTTGTTGGTTATTGGTTGTTGGTTATTGGTTGTTGGTT
>JBKHDX010000347.1:0-3144 GCA_046541115.1 Spirulinaceae cyanobacterium
CGCTTCTACAATTTCCTGACGATAGGGCTGAGGCTGACTGGCTAAAGTGGTTTTGATGGCCGCTTTAGCCAGGGGTTTGCCCCATTGAGAAATTCTGGGCAAGGCAACAGTGGTGGCCATCAACACTCCCAAACCGAGTAAAGCCGGGGTTGTGGCTTCTGGGCCTTCTTCAAACACTTCTTTGAGATGAAAGCTTAAAACAGATTTGTTCCAGTGAATGAGTGACATGAATCTTTTGGCGTAATTCTTAAGATTTATTTTAAGATTATACTGCGATATTTTAGCAATAATATTGTTAGGACAAGTTTAAAAAAGTTGCAGTAAGTTCTGAGCTTTTAACAACGATAATGTTGCTTTACTCGTATAGTTAAGTTACGTTACACAGATAAACTTATCCTAAATCGTCGTAGTACGATTCGTTTTAGTAGATGATAATCTTTATCAGTAACGTCATGAAACAAAAATTCTCTCGATTGCAAAAGACAATATTCGGCGGCGGTCAGGGTTGTGGTTGTCAGCAAAGCGATCGCGCCCCCACTGACCAGAGTGAAATGCGACTGCATCATCTCGCCGTGGGTACATCCGGGCGCATCACGGGCTATAGCAGTGGTCATTCTGGCTTTCGCCACAAATTACTCTCCATGGGCTTGACACCAGGGACAGAAGTGAAAATAGTTCGCGTTGCCCCCCTCGGCGACCCCATTGAAATCTTTACGCGGGGCTTTTATCTAAGTCTGCGGCAAACCGAAGCGGAATTACTGACCATTCAACCTCTAAATTGTCATGACACTTAAAACGATCGCCTTGTTAGGTAATCCCAACTGTGGGAAAACCACCCTCTTTAATGCCTTAACAGGCTCGAATCAGCGCACCGGGAATTGGCCGGGCGTAACGGTCGAGCATAAAGTTGGACAATATCGCGACCCCAACGGCTCGGTAGTGCAAGTTATTGACTTACCAGGGATTTATTCGCTGGATGTCTTAGACCAAGATACTGGGATGGATGAATGCGTCGCGCGAGATTATTTATTGAGCGCCAAAGCCGATCTTGTTGTCAATGTGGTGGATGCGTCTAATTTAGAGCGCAATCTTTACCTCACTACGCAATTGTTAGAAATGGGCTTACCCGTTGCGATCGCCCTCAACATGATCGATGTGGCTCGCAAACGGGGCATTGATATTGATGCGGCGCAACTGACTCAGGATTTGGGTTATCCTGCTGTTCCTATCAGTGCCAGCAGTGGGGCAGGTCTTGCGGATTTGTTGCAGCAAATCCGTAACAGTCTCGAAACCCCGGCTATCAATGCCGGCCAGGTCACTTATCCGGCAGTCATAGAAGATGCGATCGCGACTTTGTTGCCTCAATTAGAACAAGAATACCCTGAATTTAAAGGGAATCGGCGTTGGTTAGCGACTCACTTGTTGCAGCAAGAAGACCGCCCTACCTCGCGCCAATTGCACTCAATTTTAGCCCAAGAGCGCGATCGCATCGATCGTAGTTTAAACGAAGATATTGACATTCTAATTGCTGACAGTCGTTATGGCTACATTCAAAACCTGAGCCATCACGCCAAACAGCATCTCCACGTCCTCGAAGACCGCGTTACAGAGAAAATCGATCGCGTCGTCCTCAACCGCTATCTTGGCATCCCGATCTTCTTGATGGTCATGTACGCGATGTTTTTAATTAGCATTAACATCGGTAGTGCCTTTATCGACTTTTTCGATATTGCCGTTGGTGCGATTTTTGTCGATGGCTTGGCTCAACTTCTAAGCAGTTGGAATTTCCCCGAATGGCTCGTCGTCACCTTAACCGATGGCGTTGGGGGTGGGATTCAAACCGTCGCCACCTTTATCCCACCCATTGCCTTTATGTTCCTTTGTATTGCCGTGTTAGAAGACTCCGGCTATATGGCCAGGGCGGCCTTTGTGGTGGATCGCTTTATGCGGGCAATGGGACTCCCCGGACAAGCCTTTGTACCGATGTTAGTGGGCTTTGGCTGTAACGTCCCGGCGATTATGGCAGCGCGGACATTACCCAATCAGCGCGATCGCATCACTACCATTATGATGAACCCCTTTATGTCCTGCGGGGCGCGTCTCCCGGTGTATGCGGTTTTCGCCGCCGCCTTTTTTGCCGTGGGCGGTCAAAACATGGTATTCGCCCTGTATCTCATCGGCATTATCGCCGCGATTTTCACCGGACTATTGCTCAAACGCACCCTCCTCAAAGGCCAGATTTCTCCCTTTGTCATGGAGTTACCCCCTTATCACCTCCCGCAAATTAAAGGGGTCTTGCTTCGCACTTGGGATCGCCTGCAAGCCTTTATCCTTAAAGCCGGGAAAGTTATTGTCATTATGGTGTTGATTCTGGGCTTACTCGACTCGATAGGAACCGATGGCACCTTTGGCAACCAAAACAGCGACAAATCTCTCCTCAGCAGCACCAGCCGCGCCATTACCCCCGCTTTTGCACCGATGGGCATTGAACAAGACAATTGGCCTGCTACCGTGGGGATTTTTACAGGGGTTTTCGCCAAAGAAGCCGTGGTTGGCTCTCTTGATTCTCTTTACGGTCATCTCGCTGCGGCAGGAGCCGAAACTGAAGTTGAAGAAGCAGAATTTAACTTAGGAGCGCAACTCCAAGAAGCTTTTGCCACAATTCCGGCGAATTTAGCCGAACTTCCTCAAGCGCTGCTCGATCCCCTAGGGATTAACATCGGTGAAACCAGCGATCTAGAAGTCGCAGCCGAAGAACAAGCGGTTACCGTCGGGACATTTGGGGAGATGGTGAAACGGTTTGACGGTAAAGCCGGAGCCTTTGCTTATTTACTCTTTGTTCTGCTGTATTTCCCCTGTTTAGCTGCCACTGCTGCCATTTACCGGGAAACCAACAAAGGCTGGACTTTATTCGCCGCTTTGTGGACCACTGGACTGGCTTACTGGATTGCAGTGATGTTCTATCAAGTCGCTACCTTTGTCCAACATCCCGCTTCCTCTGGGGCTTGGATTGTCAGTTTACTGGCTATTATGGGCGGTTTCGTTTATAGTTTGCACGCGATCGCGCCCCGTCGTCGCGCCCCTTCTATTGCCAACCATCAATCGCCTTAACTGGTCATGGACTTTTTCAGCATCTAAGGGGCA
>JBKHDX010000348.1:0-3115 GCA_046541115.1 Spirulinaceae cyanobacterium
AACCAACAACCAACAACCAAGGCCAAAAGAGGAACTTCTAGGGGATAAAATGATTCAAAACTCATATCAGCGATACCCTGTAAAAACAAAAACACTCACCGATCGCAAAATCATCAAACTGTTATGCTATTAACTTCTTACCCCCGCTTTTTTGTCAATCGTTTTCTGGTTCGATCGTTGCTAGTGGGCGCATTAGCGACGATGGGCGTTGCAGTCGGGATTACGCCGGATTTAAGCCAAAATTCGCCGTTATCCCTGCAAAATGCCGCCTATGCTCAGAATGTCAGCCAAGACGAAATCAGAAACTACGCCCAAGCGGTTTTAGCCATGGAGCCGTTGCGACAATCCGCTTATAATGACATTAAACGGATTATTGGCTCAGAACCCGCCAATATTGTTTGTAGTCAACCCTCCAGCTTCAATAATCTACCGCGTAATGCCCGTAACATTGCAGTAAACTACTGTAATCGCTCGCGAGAAATCGTCCGCCGCTATTTTAACGATCTCTCCCGCTTTAACACCATTACCGAACAAGTCCAAAGTAGCGAAGATTTGAAGCGGCAAGTCCAAAATGCGATGATTGAATTGCAACGTTAACGCGATCGCCCTTAGTTCTGATTTGATGCTAGTTTGCACGCAACGTTTAACCATTTTCCAGGATGTCTCGGTGCATCTTACCTTACCCCTCACCGCCGAGGAGCGATCGCGCAGTCGCTATCGTTTTGAAAAACCCAATTGTCCAGTTATCGTTTTGAAACTGCCACGGGGTACAGTATTAAGCGATGGCGATTATCTCCAAAGCCAAACTGGGGAAATCGTGCAAATTGTCGCAGAACCCGAACCCGTTCTGACGGTAACGGCAAAATCCTCTCTCCATCTCCTCCGGGCAGCGTATCATCTTGGAAATCGCCACATCCCGTTAGAAATTACGCCCCAGTATTTGCGCTTGTCTCCGGATTCTGTCCTTCAAGCCCTGCTGGAGAAAATGAATCTCCACATCCAAGCTGAAACTGTCCCTTTTCACCCCGAAATGGGGGCTTATCATCACTCCCACTAAAAATTTTACGGATTGGGCAGGCGTGACGCAGAATAGCGATGAACATCCCTAGCTCATCGTGAAGGTTAGCCCTGATGAGGTCAGCCTTTTGGGGCTGACTACGAACAAAGGACAAAAAACCAAAAATTATGTCAACTTCAGAAGCTTTAGGATTATTAAACTTATTACAACTGGCCAGTCCGGCTTTACCCGTGGGGGCTTACAGTTATTCTGAGGGTATTGAAACCCTAATCGAGCAACAAATTGTCTGCGATCGCGATTCCCTTTATACTTGGCTCGATACCGAGTTAAGCTATGGCTCAATCCGCATCGAAACCGCAGTTACGATCAGAGCTTATCTCGCGGCGCAACACCAAGACTGGGAGAATATTTCCTTTTGGAATAGTTGGCTGTCTGCGAGTCGCGAAACCCTCGAATTGCGCCGTTCAAGCCAACAAATGGGACAATCTTTACTGAAGTTAGTCGAAGACCTCGAACCGGGGGATACTGTCCCTCTGAAAGCCCATTCGTGTAACTACGCGATCGCTTTTGGGATTGCGGCATTTCGTTGGCAGGTTAACCTCGAAAGTGCCATTCTTGCTTATTTACAAGCTTGGACTACTCATCTGATCGGAGCCGGAGTCAAACTGATTCCCCTCGGTCAAACCACCGGACAACAGTTATTATGGATGTTGCGCGATCGCCTGATAACCACGGCCACCGAAGTGCGATCGCTCCCTGACACGGCTTTGAGCAGTTGTAACTGGGGCTTATCTCTGGCCAGCATGGCCCACGAAACCCAATATATGCGCCTATTTCGCAGCTAATATTAAGTAATTAATGTATCTTTGGTGCTGTCTCCACTCAAGGGCCCGGATACTTCAGAACGGTGCTTGCGCTCCTCTGGAGACATCACTTGACCCGACTCAATGCGAATTTGGATATGGGGGCCAGAACTCGCCAAGCGCATCAAAAGCCCGTTGGTCACGGGAATTTTGGTAATGCGCTTCCCGTCCACATAAGTACCATTTGCGCCCAAATTAATCAATTCCCAACCTTCTTCTTTCGGTTGAATTTCGACATGATGGCGGGAAACCACGGCACTGTATAGTACAACATCATTATTAGTAGACCGTCCGACGCGAATTGACGCATCAGTATCGAACGTCCAGCTTTGGACTGGAACGGCTTGGAGGGGATGCAACAGAGTCAGAACAATCGCCAAGGTCTGGAATGATTAAGAGACGATAAAAAATTTGCGCGAATCAATTGTAAACCAATGCGATCCCTTTTGACATCTCTCAATTGTTAAATCCTAAGAATTGCCAACGATCGCATCTTAGGGACGAGGCCATCTCGTCCCTAGTCCAGCCCCAAATGTTACGAGAGATAACTTGGCTCAAACAGGGCGATCGCGCCTATAATAAGCCAGCATTTCCTAAACCGAGGATTAACCCCGCACCCAGAATATGGCCGAAACTGAGGGTGGCTAAGAGTTCAGCAGCGCTAAAATTCTTCCAGAGGGCGGGTTTTGGGAAAGGTAAATCCGGGCCTTGACCGGGGTTTTGGATAGCAAAACGACCGATCGCGATCGCGAATACATTGGCTAAAATCATCACCAAGGCTACCGAAAAACCCCATTCAGGGGTATTGGGAACGGCGGCTATAATTAGAGTTCCATCAATCATGTCAAAAATTTCTCCTCAAAATGGGTGCAATTTACGAGTATTGTTAAAAATGGCTTAACTCTGCCACAGGCATTTTGACATACTCCCGTCGCTCCTTGGCGAGGGATTCTAACACCTCACGATGTTAGTTTTCTGCTTTATCCCGTGCCAAAAGCGAATGTCAAAACCGACACTCCCCGTCGCATCCAGTCCACAGACATTTTCCACCACCGTCTGCCCGACGGCTGTAATTCCACGATTTCTAATTTCTTGAGCCGCCGCGACATCTCTCGAAGTCAGATATCCGCATTCATGGCAATGGTGAACTCGAATATCTAGGGGCTTCTTGCCAGTGTATGTGCCGCAGTTAGGACAAGTTTGACTTGTGCCATTTTTATTGACTTTAGCAAAA
>JBKHDX010000349.1:0-3115 GCA_046541115.1 Spirulinaceae cyanobacterium
AAACTAAAGCCATTGTGAATATGAATCACGCGAATGAGTTTGAAATTGATGTCTTGCCAAACAAAGGTATCTTGATAATTAATGGGGCAAACGTTAAAATAAGTATCCAGGTTGGCAATATCGCCGCCAATATGACGCATTCCTCCCGATAAACTGCGTTCCCAAAGTTCGCTGGCAATATCTTTACTCAGATATAAATTCGGCTTTTTACAGTTGGGGTCGAATAAACAGCGTAAGCCGATATATTCCATTCCACCCACATGATCTGCGTGTAAATGACTGATGTAAATATCGGTAATATCTTGATAAGAAAAGCCTGAATCATACAGCGAAAAACGAATATCTGAGCCGCAATCGAGTAAAAGTTTATCACCGCGATCGCTCATCAAAAGCATATTGGAGTGATAATTGTCTGCACCGGTTGTAAATGCCGAACCTGAACCAAGGAATAATAATTTCATAAGTCTAAAAGTTAAGGGCGATCGCGTCGTAGAGTTTTATAAATTTCGGTAAGCTTTTTATCAACACTGGGGGGTTTAGAGGTGAATTTAATATAAAACTTGTGGGGATTAGCTTCTTGTTCGAGAACTTTCGCATAAACATCTTCACTTTCTAAATCGGGTGTAGTCCAGTCTTCAAAGTTAAGCTTAATATTAGCGAGGGGAGGAGGAGGCGATTGATTTTCCTCGTCGATGGCAATTTGGCCGCCCTGTTGGGAAAGTTGGACTAAATGACCGAAAGTTTGTAAGGAATTGATATTTTTGCCGTCCAGAATGGCGTACTGTAAAATAATGGGTTTCGCGATGGGAAAAAACTGCTCTTTTTCTTTGATTAAATACAGATTGTAGGGCGCACCAACACCACCAATATCATAAATGGTAATGGGCTTTTTAACTCCTTTGGGAGATACGCTTTTTTGACCGTTAATTTTAAGGTCGATTTGGGCAGTATTTAAGGTTTTTTCGGATATCAGAATTTGACCGCCAGTGGTGTAAGATTCAATGCGATAAGTCAGGTTGACTTGGCTACCGACTACGCCGTATTTAGTGCGTTTTTCTGACCCAATATTACCCACAACTACTTCTCCGGTATTAATGCCAATGCCCATTTCTAGGTCGGGTAAACCCCAAGCTTTCATGGTTTCGTTGACAGAAATCATGGCTTGTTGCATAGCAATCGCACAAGCAATTGCCCGTTCGGCATCGTCTGGACGAGTCGTGGGCGCACCGAATAAAACTAAGATACCATCTCCCATAAATTCGTCAATTGTGCCTTGATATTGGGTGATGACATCCGCCATTTTTCCTAGATAAAAGTTGAGGATTTTGACGACTTCTTCGGGGGAAAGTCGTTCGGATAAGGCCGTAAAACCGCGTAAATCTGAAGTTAAAATGGTAATGGTCCGCCGTTCTCCTCCCATTTTCAAGCCTTCGGGATGTTCGAGAAGATTTGCGACGACTTCATCGGTAAGGTAGCGACCGAAGGTTTTGCGGAGATCGCTGGCGGTACGGGCAATATAGGTTACGATCGCGATCGCAGACCCACTCATGGCTAAAATTGGCGGTACGACGGGAAGCCACCACCCTAAGCTAAACGCCCCATAAGTACTGCCAATTAGTACCCCCACCATGCCCAAAAAGTAGCCGACTTGCTTGACTAATACAACTTTCTCTTTTTTGACATAACGCAAACGCCACGCGAAAATTGCCCCGGTACTTGACCAAATTAAAATCCACAATCCTTCGATGGGTTCGGGCCAACTGCGGATAAAGGGACGATTATCGAGGACGGTACTGAGAATATAGCTGGTAATGTTGGCGTGGAGTTCAACGCCAGCCATGGGTTCTGGGGTACTGAGGAGGGTACTGCTGTAGGGGGTGGCAAAGAAATCGTTAGAACTTTCCCCCACCATACCAATTAGGATAATGCGATCGCGCCCCCAATCTTCCGACACGCGATCGCGCAATACATCCATCAGCGAAACCGTCTCGAATTGCCGGGATTTACCGCGATAATTAAGGATTTGTTGATAACCACCGTCATCAGCCCGAATATACCCCCCATCATAAGCTTTAAAGCCTGGAAACACCGTTTCTCCCAACTGCCACAACCCGGTTTCGGGGTCGGCTTGCAACTGAATCCCCAGGTCGCTGAGATACAATGCCGCTAAATACATCCCTAAACCGGGTACGGTGGAATCATCGCGACGAGACAAAGACAAAAACGCCCGTCTGACGGTATTATCGGCATCAGGGATAACGTCATTGGCCGCAACTTGTCCTGTAGCCCTCAAAGCCGGGGGTCCGGGAATGGTGTCGCGATCGCGATCGCCCACAACTTTTTCAATCCCCACTAAATTCGGGGTAGACTCGAAGACGGCGACTAATTCCTCATGGCCGGGTTCGACGGGTTGATCTCGATAAATATCTAAACCGATGGCCTTCGGTTCCATTGCGGCCAGCTTTTCAATTAACTCCGCATACACCTCATCAGCAATAATCGCATTCCCAATGGCTTGAATATCCGCTTCATTAATGCCCACAATGGCAACGCGATCGTCCAGTTCATTTTGGGGCCGCAGGCGCATATACTGGTCATACACTGCCCATTCCCAAGGCTGAAACCAACCTAAAAAACGAACTAAAATTATCAGAATTGCTACAGAAGGTGCAGTTATCCAAACACCACGCCACTGCCATAAAAATTGTTGCCATTTCGCCCACATAGAAGCTTTTAGGGGGTAACAGTTACATTCAGCTTGGTTCGATTTATGACGCAACACAAGCTGGTTTTGTTCAATTTTTTCAGTAGTTGTCCCCTGACCTGAATCGTCCCTATTCTAGCTTGACTTTTCTCAGATGCTAAATTTTAATTCAAATGTACTATTTTTAAGCTTGAGTTTAGCTCACTTTGGGACTTTTCGAGATAATTCAGATTACAGTTGGGGAATTAGCGACACTTCCATGAGAACAGATTAAACTCAAGTTTGAGATGAGACATGATTTAACTCTCCCAAAGAAACTGTAAATCCAAAACAAAACCCGGTAAAACTGCCTCTCCCGACAAGCGCACTGGATTTTCTAACACTTCTACTGCTTATAGTTGACTGGTTATT
>JBKHDX010000350.1:0-3065 GCA_046541115.1 Spirulinaceae cyanobacterium
AGCAACGGTAACAAGTTAGGCAGCGAGTAGTAATCGCCGTTAAAGGTGAACGTATCCACCTGTACCTGTTGCTGGCTCAAAGCCCGTTCGAGGTGGTCGTAGGCGTAACCCACTTTGACGATGACGATGTTGGGCTGTACGTTCAACTCCTGGCAATAAGCGTTAAAAGCGGCGTTGAAGTAAGGTGCGGTGTTTTCGCCTTCGTCGGTGATGAGCAGGATTTGTTCGACCACTTGCTTGCGGAGGCGCATGGCTTCGATGGGACAGCCGATACTGGTTGCACCGTTAGCGGTTAGGTGCTGAAAGGCTTTGTCCCAATCGCTGAGGTTGGTTCCGGCGGCTTCTACCGGGTAGGGGATGGTGTCGAAGGCGTACACAAAAAGGTCGGCTTCGGCAATCCCGGAGATGGTGGCGGCCATGCGTTTGCCGATTTCGATGGCGCTGTGCATGGAGCTAGATTTGTCTACCAGCAAGGCGGTAGGCTTTTTAATCGCGCCCCGTTGCTTGATTTGGGCATCCATCGCTTGTTCGAGTTTGGCGGTGGTGTCTGCGTCCAAGTTAGCGGCTTCGGCGGCTACGCGACCTTTGAGGGCGGATACCCGTTTGTCGGTTTGCGCCGCGACGAGTTTTTCGTCGATGAGGGCTTTGACTTCCGGGTGTTCCATTGCGCCACGGGCTTTCAGGGATTTGAGGTTGTTGATAACCTCTTGGGGAGTCATGGCGTTAATCAGGGCGACAAGGACAGTCGGCGTGATTTGCTTGACGGCTCCGATCGCGATCGCATAAGGTAAACGATATTCGACGATTTTTTGGGCTTGTTCGGCAGGGGTGTCTGCGTTAGCCAACTGTTTGAGGGCATAAGCCAAGCTATCGGTCGGCGGATTGTTCTTGAACAGAATCGCATCAGCGCGAGGATTGGGCTTAATGTGCAGCGTCGCATACAGGTGCTTCATGGCTTTGCGACTGCGTAAAGCGGCGCGGTCAAAGAAGTTGGGGTTCTTTTCGCGGGTTTGCAAGTATCGACGCACCGCCGTCCGAGCCGAACGAGGCATTTTGTTTTTCTGCTGTTTCATAAAGTCTACAATCCGCGCCACCTCATAAGGCGGAAAGTCTTGCAGGAACATGAAACCAGCGTCGCGGTGTTCGGTCAGTTTGCTCGCGAGTAGGTTACCGACAAACACTTCTTTGTGGTCGCGCACATCGCCGTTTTGCTGATACCAAGCCGCCAAGCGTCCGTAAAACAGGGGGTCGCTGGTCAGGATTTCGTTGTGAATCTCGGCAACCGCTTCGAGTTTGCGGTGAGGGGTGGTGAGCAAGCTGTTGAGCATTTCTAAGCGCAAGTCGCGTTCGGTGTTGCTCATGGCGGTCATCGTAACCATCGTTTTAACCTCCGTTAAGTGTTGTAGAGTGAGGGAGGCAATTGTCGCCGCGATGGGACTACTCAAAATATAGTCATTCCAATTAAGTTCCGTACATTCACGCTTAATTTTTTTGAGTCCGTGAAAGCGGACTTTGCCCTTGTTAGCCCCAGATTTCAATCTGTGGGCGGGAATCACGGTTTTGACTTGGAATTAACTACAGGATTGAGGCCGCGCAAGTTTAGGGGGCGTTTGGAAACACGTTACAGGTGTATGTATGCCCTCTGGGTGGGGGCGCGGCGACAGTTGCTAATTTAACTCAATTTTATGAGATTGTCAAGCCATGAGCCGCACAAGTCAGCGGGACTGTATGCCTGCTATAAGGTTCAGGCTTGCAACGCTTTCTCCGTAGCGTACCGTAATTTTGGTGGAGGTATGTAAGTCCCGCATATTGGGGTGCGGCAATTGTTCTAGAACCCCGGTTTCTAGTATTAAAAGATTACGTTATCGGATAAGGAAATAAGAAACCGGGGTTCTGAATCTTTACGGGTTTAAAGTGACAGTTGCACCTAAACGTTCGAGTTGCTGTTTGAAGGCAAAAGCGCGTTGAGATTCGACATCTTTTTTGATTAAGATGGGAGTAGATTCAACGAGTTTTCGGGCGTGATTTAAGCCTTCTCCGGCGAAGTTCCAAACTACTCTGACTACGGCACTTTTCTTGCTTTTGGGAACTGCTTCTAAAACAACATCGTAAAAATCTGGGGTTTCAATCAAATGGTTTTTGATTTGTTGATGTACCGGGGAGGCGCTGACACCGAAAGTATTTTCAATTTGGTGAATTAATTCGGTGGCTTCCCACAGCGTTAAGGTTTTCATTTGTTCGATAATCGACAATACTTTGGCGCTCATGGTTTCACCTCCCCATTATTCAGGCGCTTGTCAGTTGTCGGGAATTTTAAGGTTGTGTTTGGATGGGATTGAAAAGATTAGCATTTCTGGCGTTTTTTGAGGGTTTTGATTTCTTTTTTGGTGGCGTGTCTTTTGTGGTACGCGGAAATGGGTTTTCCGTAGTGTTTACGGGCTTCCCAAGGGTCAAGAATGCGATCGCACAAAATATCTTGTTCTGTGTTTTTAGGAGAGTATTTCACGTCTTTGAAAGAAACGAAATACCAAATATCATCAATCCGGCGATATTGTTGATAGCGATTGATAATTACTACATCATCTTGGGATGAGGTTTCAGATTTTTGTTTGCGGGGTGCTAAACAAAATATTCCAGTTTCGGGATGAACGTAAAATAGGGGACGATTCCCATAAGAAATTAGAGGATATTTCGATTTATGTTTGGCATAAATGTCATTATTTCTAATTTCTACATGACGTTTAACAATATCCCAAAGATGATGTAAAATGTGCTGACCAATAACAGAGTTAGTCTCTAGTTGTTGGCACAGTTGGCTGTAAACATTATCCCAAGGTTGCCCAACTTTTGACCGCAACCAGCGATACAAGGGGGCGAGATTGTCAGATAAAATTCGAGTTTTTTGGGGTTTGAATAAATAGGGTTGTAAGTAGCCATCTTCTTGTGCTTCCTGGGTGATTTTATAAAGTCGTTTACGATAGCCCTGTACTTTTTTGGCTTTATCGTGAGAGCCATAGCGGGGGCGTTCGATAATGATTTTGTCTAATCGATGTTCGCTCACAAAT
>JBKHDX010000351.1:0-3016 GCA_046541115.1 Spirulinaceae cyanobacterium
GTTGTTGGTTGTTGGTTGTTGGTTGTTGGTTGTTGGTTGTTGGTTGTTGGTTGTTCGTCACCTAAATTTTTTCCCTGTCGGTAATAACTGGCAAGCCAGGGAAACATTAGTTGCCAAAATTTAATCTAATAAGAGTGTATTAGGTTGACCTTCGACGACGATTAAGGCAGTTGAGGGTTGAATTGTGGCCGCAGAAGTGCGGGTTTGGTGTTTCAGTTTTCCCCATTTTATTTATGTTTCAGGACTTTCAACTCTCTGTAACGCCCATCGATCGCGATCGCTATTTACTGCGAACGGAAATTGTTTATCCCGGTGTTCCCTTAGCGGAAGTCCAGGTTGAGTGGGATGTGGAAGATTGGCTACGTCAAGCCCGTCAATTGATGGATGACCCTTTAGTGCGATTGTTGCAAGGAGACGGGCCTTTATTGCTTCAAGGCATGACTCCAGAACAAGATGATGAGATTCCCGAAGCCCATCCCTTGCGATCGCTCGGCCAAAAAATTTATAGTGCTTTATTTACCGGCCCCCTGCGGGATAGTTGGGTCGCGGCTCAAAGCGTGGCCCACAGTCAACGGGCCGTGTTACGCTTGCGCTTGGGGCTAAAAGGAGATTTATTACATCGCCTGCCTTGGGAAATTTTACACCCCGAAGGCACGAATCCTTGCTCGCGCTTTTTAGCGACGAAAACCGAACTGGCTTTTTCTCGCTATCAAATTCACGCACCTTTGGGGAGTCCGACGTTATCGTTGCAGCGTCGGGATGATGCGCCTGTGCGTATTTTAATGGCGATCGCGGGGCCCAATGACCAAGAAACCCTAGATTTGCAACAAGAAGCCCAAATCCTGCGAGAAGAACTCCACCGAGAATCGTCAGGAGAAGCCCCTAAAATCGATTTACAGATTTTGACTCAACCGGGACGAGACGAACTGACTCAAGCCCTCGAAAGAGGTCACTACGATGTCTTTCACTATGCCGGTCACAGTCAGTTAGGAGACGCGGGGGGCAATATTTATTTGGTCAGTCCCGTAAGTACCCTCACCGAAACTCTGTCTGGAGAAGATTTAGGGGGCTTATTGGTGAATAATGGCGTAAAACTGGCGGTGTTTAACTCCTGTCGTAGCGCCGATACCGCTTGGGGTCAACCGAATGCGGGGATGAGTTTGGCGCAAACTTTGGTACACTGCGGCATTCCCTCAGTCTTGGCCATGGCCGAACAAATCCCCGATGAAGCGGCGTTGCGTTTGGCTCGCTTGTTTTATCGTAACCTCCAAGGGGGCTATCCCATCGATCTCAGCCTGAATCGCGCCCGTCAATGTATGATCTCTACGTTCGATTCGCGACAGTTGTATTGGGCGTTACCTGTTTTATACTTGCATGAAACCTTCGATGGTTGTTTGACAGTTTCGGAAACTGAAATTGATGTTTCTCATGATGTGTTAGGGGGGATCGATGAGGATATTCCGTTGAGTGTTTTGGGGGGCGATCGCTTCAATGATATCGAGGACGAAGACGACCCCTATCTCATGGATACAGCGGAAAACGATGACACAGCAGATTTTGTGCAATCCGTATTTAGTGCTTTAGATAACGCGGACTCTGAAGATTTGACCGATGATGCAGAGGATTCTTATCTGATGGATTCGATGGAAGACGACGACGCAGAAGATGTGGTGGGGTCGATGTTGAGCAATTTAAATAAAGCTGAACCGAGATCGGAACCCCAACAGCCGGGAATGGTTGCGGTGGAGATTCCCGACCCGGAACCCCCCAAACGTCGCTGGTGGCCTTGGATTATTGGCGGTGTGGGGACGATCGCGATCGCGTCTTTGGCCTTATTTTTCAATCTCCCTTCTGAAGTGACCCCTTCCCCAGAAATGTCATCGTTGACCACTACTAGCAGTCCCGACAGCAACGAATTAGGGAAAGTTTACACCGAAAACCTCACCAGTATTGCCATCGAACAGTTGAGTCGCGGTAACTTAGAAAAGGGCGATCGCGCCGTGACCGAACTCCTCAATCGCAACGCCCTCCCCTTCGCTAAAGCCGCCTTAAACGCCGTTCCCCCCGAACAACAAGATAGAGCTAATATATTATTTCTGAAAGGGCGTTTAGCGTGGCAATCGGTACTCAATGGCAGTGAAGACTTTAGCCTCGATGATGCCCGTCGCTTCTGGGAACAAGCCGTCGAACGGGCCCCGGAAAATATCGAGTATCACAACGCCTTGGGTTTTGCGTATTACGAGGAAAAGGATTACGATCGCGCCAATCAAGCTTGGTCAGAAGCCCTGGAAATCGGCCAGCAAAAGCTGGTTTCGGCGGAAACCCAGGAAAATGACCCCTTGTTAACCACTTATGCGGGCCTCGCGATCGCCCTCAGTCAAATCGCTTCTGACGACAGCCAAACCGACAATACTCAAAAAAACTTAATTAATAAAGCCATTAAACTCCGTCAAATGGTTCTCGCAGAAGCCCCTATCCAATTTCAAACCGACAGCCTCAGCCAAAATTGGCTATGGTCGGAACAAGCGATTCAAGACTGGCAAGACGCGATTGATTTGTCGGAGTAATTTGGTTTCACAACCCCGGTTTTTTGAAAAAACCGGGGTTTTATACTAAATCCGATACGCCATAACCCACCTATTTTTTAGTCTGCAAAGGCAGACTTTGCTCTCATTAGCCCCGGATTTTAATCCGTGGGCGGGTTAGCTGGATAAAGGGGGGTGTCGAAACCGGATTTGGTTTTATTCTGCTGATTTCGCGATCGCTTATGATCAAGAAAAACGTCTGTGCTAGTTTACATTTAAATTAAAATGGTACAAGAATTAAGCGAGTTACGCAGCAGTATTGAAGAAGGACGCTATCAAGATGCCCTAGATATTATTGATGAACTCGAAGAAATGAGTAAAGCGTCAATTTTACGCAATATTGACTCTTATTTAGTCCGAATTTTTATTCATTTAATTAAAAATCAAATCGAAAATCGCTTAACTAAATCTTGGGCTGTATCAATTATTGA
>JBKHDX010000352.1:0-2966 GCA_046541115.1 Spirulinaceae cyanobacterium
AGAAACCGGGGTTCTTAAATCCTCACTCAGAATCGGGATAAATATTTCCCGTTTTTTTCCGCAAGGCTTCGACTAAAATTCCTTGACTGGGACTGAGGAAAAAAGCTAAACCAAAAAAGATTGTAATGACGATGACAATTGCCGGGCCGGAAGGTAAATCTAAATAGTAACTGGCATACATCCCACCAATACTCGAAATGATACCAAATAGAGAACCTAAAATCATGATCTGATGCAGTTCTTTGACCAATAAATAAGCTGTAATGGCCGGGCCTACCAGTAACGCCATTACTAATAAAACTCCAACGGTTTGCATACTGGCAACAATGGTTAAAACAATGGCACAAACCAAGCCAAAATAAAGGGCATTGACGGGTAACCCACTGGCTTGCGCTCCTAAAGGATCGAAAGTATAAAAAAGTAACTCTTTATAAAATAGTTTAACCAGAACTAAAATAATAATCGCGATCGTTAGAGTTTTCCAAACATCCCCCGGTACAACGCTTAAAATATCGCCAAATAAAATTAAACTTAAATCGAGTCGATTGGTTTCCAATAAAGAAATTAAAATCACCCCCAGGCTGAGAAAACTGGTTAAAACCAACGCCATCGCTGCATCCACTTTAATGCGCGATCGCGTCTGAATCCCCACGACAACCAAAGCACTTAGTATTCCCGCGACAAATGCCCCAATTGCCAGATTAACATTCCAGAAAAAAGCTAAGGACAAACCCGGAACCACCGCATGAGAAATTACACCGCCAATCATACTCATTTGTTGGACGATGAGATAACTTCCCACTACCGCGCACAATACTCCTAAAAGCGCCCCAATGACAATAGAATTTCGCATGAACTCAAATGTCAGGGGTTCAGACAACCAATGCCAAATTGTCATGTTTTGCCTTTGTATAGATTGACAGGTTCTGCATTAGGCTACTAAAAGGTTGAGCTTTTTACCATAGGCTTGTTGCAGATTCTCTGGCGTTAATACCTCGCGATCGCGCCCCATCGCAACTAAACTTTGATTTAATAATAAAAAGTGGTCATAATGGCTCAACGTCTCGCTGAGGTCGTGACTGATCGCTAATAAAGTTTTATTTAACTGTTTCAACTCAGCAAAAACATCAAAAATAATATCTTCAGTTTTCTTATCAATGCCCACAAACGGCTCATCAAAAAAGAATAAATCCGCTTCTTGCGCCAATGCCCTCGCGATAAATACCCTTTGCTGCTGACCCCCCGATAACTCCCCAATGGGTCTTTTGGCATATTGCAGCATTTCCACCCGGTCTAGGGCATTTTTCGCCAGTTCTAGAGAATATCGCGACGGAGTACGAAACCAACCTGTTTGACGAGTCCGCCCCATCATCACCACATTCTGAACCGTGACGGGATAATCCCAATCAATTTGAACCCGTTGCGGTACATAAGCAATACGGTGTAACTGCGACTTCAGAGGGCGCTCGTTCCACAAAACTTTTCCTTGTACTGTCGGAATTAAGCCCAAAATTGCCTTCACCACCGTACTTTTCCCAGCACCATTAGGGCCGAGCAAACAGGTTAGTTGTCCGGGGTGCAAACAAAAAGAAACGTCGCGGACTGCACAAGTGTTACGATAGCAGACCGCTAAATGATGGACTTCTAACATAGCCGATGCGCGTGAGAATGACTATCATTAGCATAACAGAAAGGGGGCTTTTTGGGCAGTAGGCAGTGGGCAGCTTCTTCAGTTATCAGTCATCAGTTATCAGTCATCAGTTTTTTGGGCAGTCGGCAATCGGCAATCGGCTTGTAGGGGCGGGGTTTCCCCGCCCAACAACCAATAACCAATAACCAACAACCAATAACCAACAACCAACAACCAATAACCAACAACCAACAACCAACAACCAACAACCAACGAACTCTATCTTTCGACATAAGCAACAAGCTGTATTTCTGGGCTAATTTAGCGGTAACTTTAATCTTTAAAAGTGAATTATGACGATGAAAGCCATTCTGATCGACCGCCACGGCGATGCAGACGTAATGCAATACCGAGACACCGAAAAGCCCAGTCCTAAAGCCAATGAAATTTTAGTGCAGGTTTACGCCACCAGCGTCAATCCGGTGGATTGGAAAATTCGCCAGGGAGATTTGCAAGTCCTGACGGGGTTATCATTTCCGAGGGGGGTGGGGTCGGATTTTGCCGGAATTGTTGCTGAAGTTGGAGCCAATGTCACTCGCTTTCGCATTGGGGATGCGGTGTATGGAGCCGTTAATCCTCTCATGGGAGGGGCCCATGCCGAATATGTGGCGGTTTCGGAGTCCCAAGCGGCCCTCAAGCCCAGTAATATGAGTTTCGCAGAAGCGGCGGCAGTTCCGATAGCTGGGGTGACGGCGTTACAATCTTTACGGGATTTAGGTGAGATACAATCCGGCCAGCAGGTGTTGATTAACGGGGCTTCTGGGGGCGTGGGGACTTATGGGGTACAAATTGCCAAAGCGATGGACACGACGGTTACCGGGACTTGTAGCCGCGAGAACTTTGAGTTAGTCGAAAGTTTGGGGTGCGATCGCGCCCTCGATTATCGTGACACCGATTTTACAAAAGAAGGCATTAAATACGATCTGATTTTCGATGCCGTGGGTAAGCGTAATTTCTGGGAATGTCAAGAGGTTTTAACCCCCAATGGGGTTTATGTTTCGACACTACCGAGTCTAGAAGATTTCGCCGCCAGTACCGTCACTTTGTTCTTACCCGGTCAAAAAGCCAAGCTGGTTCTAGCACAACCCAACGGGCAGAATTTAACTGAGCTTAAAACCTTAATCGAAGTGGGTAAAATTCGCTCAATCCTTGACAGTAACTATCCGCTTACTGACACCATTGCCGCCCATCATCGTAGTGAAAGTCATAGAGCTAAAGGTAAAGTCGTCATTTCAGTTTTATCTGAAACTTAAGTTTTTCAGCCAGCCCCAAAAAC
>JBKHDX010000353.1:0-2914 GCA_046541115.1 Spirulinaceae cyanobacterium
GAGAACAACAAATAACCAACAACCAATAACCAATAACCAATAACCAATAACCAATGACAAATGACCAACGACCAAGGACAAATAAAAGTGATTGGCGATTATTTTTACAACTCGTTCCTTATGCCAGACGCAATCAGAGTATATTATTCTGGTCGCTGATTTTACTCGTTCCCCTCGCGATCGCGGGAGCCATTCAACCTCTTATAATTGGTCAAGCCATCTCCGTCTTTCGCCAAGAATCCACCTGGTCATTTCTCGCCGAACGTACTACCCAAGAAGCCGTTAACTGGTTGATTGGCTTGTTATTGCTAACCATTGTGGTGCGTTTATCTTTTTCCTCAGTTCAAGGCTATCTCGTCCAAAGAGTCGGTCAAGAAATTACCGCCGGGATTCGCCACGACCTATTTACCCGCGTTACTTCCTTGGCGGTTCGCTTTTTTGACAAAACCCCTGTCGGTCGTCTTGTGACCCGCTTAACCAGCGATGTTGAAGCATTAGGAGACGTTTTCGCAACGGGGGCGGTGGGGATTCTCAGCGATATCGCCAACATCCTCGTCATTGTTGTGACCATGTTTTTATTGCAATGGCAATTGGCCTTAATGTTGGTGTTGATGCTGTTACCCGTGACGGCGTTAATTATTTATTTTCAGCGAGAGTACCGCAAAGCCAACTACAAAGCCCGTGAAGAACTCTCGCGACTCAATGCCATGCTGGCTGAAAATGTCGCCGGGATTAATATTGTGCAACTATTCCGTCGGGAACAGTTTAACGCAGAGATGTTTCGGGCGGTGAATCAACGCCATCGCCAAGAAGTAGACCACACCATTTTTCACGATTCGGCGGTGTCGGCAACATTAGAATGGGTTGCCCTTGTCGCGATCGCGGGGGTACTTTGGTTAGGAGGAACCCTTGTCCTCAACGAAGCTTTAACCTTTGGGGTTTTGGCATCTTTCATCCTTTATGCCCAACGCTTTTTTGATCCCCTGCGTCGCTTTGCCGAAAAGTTCACCATGATTCAATCGGGCTTTACGGCGATTGAACGCATCAACGAATTGATGAACGAACCCATCGAAATCCGCGACCCCGAAGCCCAAACCCGGCAAAGTTTGGGAACCATGATGGAAGAAAGAGAACATATCGGCGAAATTCGTTTTGAAAATGTCTGGTTTGCCTACAAAGACGACGAATTCGTTCTCAAAGACCTTAATTTTACCGTTAAACCCGGTGAAAAAATTGCGTTGGTGGGGCCAACTGGGGCGGGTAAAAGTTCTATCATTCGCCTGTTATGCCGCCTCTACGAACCGAGTCGCGGTCGCATTCTTGTTGATGGCATTGATATCCGCGACCTGCCCCAAGCCGAGTTACGCCGTCATATTGGGGTGATTTTACAAGAAAGTTTTTTGTTTGCCGGGGATGTTAAACGCAACATTACCTTGGGGGAAGACTACAAATTTGACGCTATCCAAGGGGCTGCCGAAAAAACTAATGTTGACGACTTTATTAACAATCTCCCCCAAGGTTACGATACCCAACTGCGGGAACGAGGAACTAACCTTTCTGGCGGTCAAAAGCAACTTCTGGCCTTTGCCCGCGTGGCCATTCGTAATCCTCACATTTTGGTGTTAGATGAAGCTACCGCTAGTCTCGATGTCAAAACTGAAGCCCTGATTCAAGAAGCCCTCGGACATCTCCTGATTAATCGAACAGCGGTGATTATTGCCCACCGTCTCTCAACCATTCGCGATGTAAACCGCATTCTTGTCCTCAAGCGAGGACAATTGATTGAATCGGGCAGTCATGATGAATTGATTGCCCAAGGGGGCTTATATGCCAGTTTATATCAGTTACAAATGCTGGGTGCTTGAACATCTGTCCGGTTTTTTGTAGTAGATTGCAGGTTGTAGGATTAGCACCTGCTATTAATTGGTTAAATGTGTGTGAGTTTTGAGAATCGCGAGATATGAAAAAGCATTTTCAGGCATTTTTAGGTAAATTGACTCGTTGGACGGCGGTAAGTTTGGTTCCGGCGGGTTTACTGGCGTTTTCTGTGCCGCAGGAAGCGAAAGCCCATTGGAATCCTTTTGAGATTTGTGCTGAGGAGTTGTTAGCCACAGAAGCGATTTCCCCAGAACAAGCAGCGTTTGCTTGTGCGGAAGCCCTCGAACCGAAGGATTTGTCGTTCTGCGTGATTAAGATTAATAGTTTTACGCCTGTGGATGCGGTTTCGGCATTACAGGCTTGTTTTCGCGATCGCCGTCCGTTAGAATTAGCCACCTGTACGGTTAATATTACCGAAGAATTCGATCTGAGCGATCGCGTGGCGAGTAAGCAGAATGAAGCTATAATTGCCCAAGCGGTGGAAGATACGGAGGAAACACCAGGTTTAATTAGAACTCCGGGTTCTCTTGACCCTACTCTCATTCAACCGCAAATTTTAGACACTTTGGATGAAACGGACATCGACGGGATTCCTGATGTACTACGCAGTACGGAAGGGACGCTTTCAACGGCAATGGCTACTCTAGAATACTGTCGTCTGAGTGTTTTACCGATTCGTTATTCTGAATGCGTGATTGGTTTGGGTCGTCAAATGGATTTTACCGTCGGACGGCTTTTGGAAACTTGCATTGAAGCGGAGACGTTTCCCCCTAGTTTGTTTCCCCGTGTCGATAGGTAAGTTTTTGGTTGTTGGTTGTTGGTTGTTGGTTGTTGGTTGTTTGTTATTGGTTGTTTGTTATTGGTTATTAGTTATTGGTTGGGCTTCATGTACAAATCCCATAATTGGTAATTGGTAATTGGTAATTGGTCATTTCCTCCCCCTCTTCCCACTCTCCCCTAACTACTGCCTACTGCCCATAGATTAAGCCTGAGAGCCACTTTCCCCTGTCTTCACAGCTGCCCCGATTAAATGGGC
>JBKHDX010000354.1:0-2887 GCA_046541115.1 Spirulinaceae cyanobacterium
GCGATCGCACTCCCCAAAATCCCGCTTCTCATCCAGACTACAAAAACAGTTTTAACGCATCTTCCATGCGGCCTGCCCAGGATTGCTCATTATGCTGACCGTTGGGGTCTTCGACGGTAAATAAATTGACGCGATCGCGATAGCCAAATCGATGCAGCAACAAATTTCGCATTTCTCGACCCCTCGCAGTCGCCCGTTCTTCGGTAAACTCATTATGCTGACCGCCATCGCGGACTAAACCCCAATCCAGGTAAATCTTGAGACGCTGTTGGGATAGGGCGTTTTCTGCTTCTAGTATCAGAGATGAGGCTTCCAAACTCAAGCCTCCACTGCCAAACAAGTTAAACGCCCCCGGATCGAGGGCAGAGTCTAGACCGACCCAAAAGGAGGGAGAAAACGCCATCACATTACCAAAGGCATACGGGTACTTTCCGGCAGTGTAGAAGG
This sequence comes from Spirulinaceae cyanobacterium, assembly GCA_046541115.1. Taxonomy (GTDB): domain Bacteria; phylum Cyanobacteriota; class Cyanobacteriia; order Cyanobacteriales; family Spirulinaceae; genus Jaaginema. The sequence goes on from JBKHDX010000354.1 coordinate 448, forward strand.
CGGCCAAGCCCCCATGACCTGCCCCTGAGACGATGTTAGAAGACCCGTTGCTGAGGGTGCGGTAATGTTGGTCGATAAAGCCTTTAAGGGTGTTGGCCACATAAGCGGCGTATTGGTCTAAACCGCCCCACTCGCTATCCCAAATCCGGGCGTGGGTGTATTCATAATCGCGATTCAGGGGCGCGATCGCGACCACAATTGACCGACGAATAGCATTAGTCAGGTACAATCGAGTCAGAATCGTCGCCAAATTCCAGGTTTTGCCGTAAGCCCCCCCCGGAAAAAAGATCGTATCGCCATCGTTGCAATAAATAACCGGGAAAGCCTCTAGGGTGACTTCGTAATTGCGAGGCAGAAAGACATGAACTTGGCGAGGTTTGCCGTCTAGATTCAAGTTCTCGTAGGTGTGAAAATAACCACCCCAAAAACCGGGATCGTGATACCATCCGGTTTGGTCGCCTTTTTGGAATTGTTCTGCCATCCGCTTTGCACTCTCAAGTTACCTTGGCTCATTTTCCGGCATTGCGGTATCTGAGGCAAAGAGTTTTTTCCACAAAAGCTGCACCCCCAAGGCAAATAAGCCCAAAGCCGAAAAGCCGAAAATCCCCGTGGCTAAAGTAGACATCCCTACAACCAAGGTGCGGACGGCAATGGAGATATTAATGGCGGTGACGTTATCGCTGTGGATGGGATGTTCGGCAAAAACCGTGGCAATAGAGGCGGTGAGAGAATAGGCAGCGATCGCGATACTACCTGCAATTATCGCCCCAATCCAACAGGAAATAAAGGTAACAGGCTTTTTACCCGAATTAGAATCAGTCATCAAAAAAAATTGGGTCTGAAACCCCGTCCCCAACGGCCACGCTCAGGGCAAGCTTTTAAGGACGGCTTGACATTTCAATTCTACACTCTACTAATCTCACAAATATTATATTAAAATGTGAAGCGCCGTTAAATATCCGAGAGTGGGATTGTCCTGAATGTGAAGCTCTCCATGACCGGGATGTTAACGCGAGTAAGAATATTTTGGCTGCCGAACCCCTTTGGGGTGTCAGTCTGTGGAGCGAGTGTGAGACCCGAACAGAGTAAGTCTGTGAAGGCAACTGCTATAGTAATTCTAAATAAAAACCGTGATTCCCGCCCGCAGATTAAAATAGGCGGGCTAACGACAACAAAGTCCGCTTTCACGGACTGAACCCATCAAGTTAATGTATGGAACTTAATTGGAATGACTATAGGAAACAGAAACCTAAATCGTGAGGTTTGGGAATCACCGTCCCTTTTAGGGCAGTGAGGATGTCAATATGAACGCGATCGCGATCGGTACTTTAGCCAGTTTACTCGCTGGATTGGGAACAGGAGTTGGCGCATTACCGTTGTTTTTACCGATTCAGTTTACCCCACGGCTTCAAGGCATTTTCCTCGGCTTTGGGGGTGGTGTTATGCTGGCAGCAACCGCTTTTTCTTTGATTATTCCCGGTTTAGATGCGGCACAACAACAGGGCTTTAGCGAAACCACGGCGGGTTTAATTGTCGTTGCAGGAACTTTGTTAGGCGGTGGGGCCATTTGGTTGATTCACAACAACTTTCCCCACGAACACTTCTACAAAGGCAAAGAAGGTCAACCCATCACCGAGAGTTTTCAACGGATTTGGCTGTTTATCATCGCCATTACCCTACACAATTTTCCCGAAGGATTAGCGGTGGGAGTGGGCTTCGGGACGGGGGATGCAGCAGGCGGTTGGGTATTGGCTTCCGGGATTGGTTTACAAAATATCCCGGAAGGCTTGGTGGTGGCGTTGGCGTTAAAAAACCTCGGTTATTCCCGCTTATATGCCTTTGGGGTGTCTTTATTGACGGGATTAGTCGAACCCGTTGGTGGTGTTATTGGGGTGAGTGTCGTCAGTTTGTCGCAACCACTATTACCTTGGGGAATGGCGTTTGCTGCCGGGGCCATGTTATTTGTAATTGTTGATGAAATTATCCCCGAAATCGACCGTCAAGGCTTAGACCAAGAGGGGACGTTGGGAGTTATGGTGGGTTTTGTGGTGATGATGTTTCTCGATGTGACGTTGGGATGATTGGTTATTTGTTATTCGCGATCGCAAAAAGAAGACCCTCAGTTAGACTGACGGGATGAATTTTGGCCAACAAACAAACCTATCGCAGCGCGTTCCCTAGCTGATTAAAAATCAGCGGGGTCGCTGCTCATTTTAGCTTCATTCAGCAAAGTTTACACATAAGATAAGCCCATGCAAGCTAAAATAGCACCATGCTAACCATGACTGATTCGTCTAGTCCGCGAAGGCAGACTTTGCCTCCATTAGCCCCGGATTTTAATCCATGGGCGGGTTTAGCTTCAACCCGATTTAGTGCGGGGCGCGGGATAAAAAATCAGCACCCCATCGGAAAGAGCATTTCCCTGGGATGCCGATCGGAG
>JBKHDX010000355.1:0-2674 GCA_046541115.1 Spirulinaceae cyanobacterium
TCCCCCGATTTCATCGTTCATCATTCATACCTTAAAAACCATCTAGCCATTGCAACAAAATCGGATTGACCACCTCTGGGGCTTCATCCTGGGGACAATGACCCAACCCCGGTAACGAGATAAAATCTTGTACCGCCTCAAAGCGTGTAAAATCCCGTCCCATCTCAATGGGTTCCCAAGGGTCTTCGCTGCCCCATAGAATAATTGCCGGACAAGGTAACACTGCCAACAAATCTTCAGGAAGCGGCCCTTGGGAATACCGAGTAAACGCCAAAAATACAGCCGCCGCCCCCATTTCGCGAGCCGGACGCATCAAAATTTCGATTAGCTCATCCGTCACGGCTTCGGGACGACGATATGCTTGCAGGAGAATACGCCGCACTGTTTTGGGTTTAGCCAATTGACTAAAAAACAACTGGCCCAACGGTTTGACCCCCAACACCTGCTGCATGACTGTCGCCCCAAAACCCCGATACCAAGGTAAACTTTGCCGACGGCGATCGTGTAGCAACCGTAAAGAGCAATTAATCAACGCCAGCGATCGCACCCAATCGGGAGCAGTCACTGCCGCCTGCATTACCACAATACAGCCAATAGAGTTTCCCACCAAGAATGCCGCTTCCCCAACCACCTCGCGGCAAAAATCAATGACTTGGGCGCTCCAAGTTTCAAAGGTATAGTCAATTCCTTTTCCCGGTGTCGGCTTATCTGAAGCCCCAAAACCAATCAAATCTAGGGCATAACAGCGAGCATTTTGTCCCACCCCAGGTAAATTTTTCCGCCAATGGCCCCAAGACGCACCAAAACCATGTACCATCACTACCGCCGGGCCCATTTCGCCACAGCGTTGATAAGCAATTTTGTAGCCGCGCCATTGCCAAGTTCGCTCTGAAGTAGGGTCAAGTTGAATCGTTGTCATTTTAAGATGAATTTTAATCGGGATATTTTCTTCATTAAACTATGCAACAACTAACTTCTGGGGCGATCGCGACTTCGGTTTTTTTAGGGACTGAGGTCAAAGCCAACTACAACAACGCCCAAGTGGTCATTCAACCCATTCCCTACGAAGCCACCACCACCTACCGCCAAGGCTGTGAAAACGGCCCGGCGGCCTTGTTAGAAGCCTCCGAGCAAGTGGAACTCTATGATGTGGAGCTTCAGCAAGAAGTCGGGGTACAAGTTCCCATTTACACCGCCGACGCGATCGCCTCAACCCTAGGGGGTCAAACCGTCAGCAGCGAAACCATGATCGAGCAAACCCAAAGCCGAATCGCTCAGTACATCAAAGATCAAAAATTCGCGATCGCCTTGGGGGGCGAACATAGCATCACCGCCCCCATTGTCAGCGCTTACGCCGAAGCCCTATCCGAACCCTTTACCGTCGTCCAAATCGACGCACACGGCGATCTCCGCCAAGAATACGAAGGCTCGATTTATAACCATGCTTGCGTCATGCGGCGCATTCTCGACCTAGGCTTGCCCATTTTACCCGTCGGGATTCGCAGTATTTGTGCCGAAGAAGCCCAACTCATTGCCACCCAAAACATCCCCGTGTGCTGGGCCCATGAAATCGCTAAAAATCCGAATTGGATCGAAGACGCGATCGCCCACATCCCCACCCGCAAAATTTTTATCACCATTGACCTCGACGGGCTAGATGCCACCGTGATTCCCGGGGTCGGCACACCGCAACCCGGCGGCTTAGATTGGTACGCCCTCACGGGCTTTTTACGGCGACTGTTTCAAGATTACGAAGTCATCGGTTGTGATGTGATGGAACTTGCTCCCATTCCCAACTCCGTTGTCTCAGAATTTACGGCTGCTAAACTTGTGTATAAATTAATTGGTTATCTCGCCTTAAATCGAGGCTGGCTGAAACCAGACTATACCGTTGTTGCCCAAGCTTAACCCAGCGTACTATCTTATTGTTGCGTCGTTTCTCTACGAACCTTTAATCCCAATCTGTTCAACCTAATAACCAGGGAACCATGAGTCAGTTTAGCGAAACACATCCCCTTTCTGTGGGCGATCGCGCCCCCGATTTTGAGTTACCCGGAGTCGATAGCGAAGTTCACCATCTCACCCCCTATTGCCAGAAATATCAAGCCGTCGCCACAATTTTTCTGAGTAACAGTTGTCCGGTTGTCCAAGGGTATCTCGAACGACTCAAGCACCTGCAAAAGGAGTTTCAGTCCCAAGGGGTCATTTTCATCGGCATTAACGCCAACGATACCGACAAAGCCCCCCAAGACAGCTTTGAATCCATGAAAACCTTTGCCGCCGAACACGATCTCAATTTTCCTTATCTGCGCGACCCCAGTCAAGATGTGGCCCAGAGTTTCGGCGCAACCATCACCCCAGAAGTCTTTTTACTCGATCGCGAGGGGTTTATTCGCTATCACGGCGCGATCGACGACAACCCCAAAGCCCCCGAAAAGGTAGAACATTTCTATCTTCGAGACGCGATCGCGGCAGTCTTAGAAAATCGCCCGGTTACTCCCCAGTTGACCGAGGCGATTGGTTGTGCGTTGCAATGGCGAGGTTAGGTTGTGGGTAGCGCGTGCTGTAGGCTTTTTCAGTTATCAGTCAACAGTCATCGCCTCATCAGTGTTTTGGGCAGTGGGCTTGTAGGGGCGCTCTTTTCCCCGCCCAACAACCAACAACCAACAACCAA
>JBKHDX010000356.1:0-2664 GCA_046541115.1 Spirulinaceae cyanobacterium
GGTTGCTCAACATCGAAGCCCCAGCGCTCAAACGAAACGTCTCGGCCTGCGTACAATTGTTAGCAGGGATAAAATTTTCAGATAATCTCATCAGAGCTTATTTTCGGGAGGATATTATGCGCGAATCGGTGGTTTATCAACGCATTCTGCAAGAAGGGATCGATCGCGAAAAACGCTTTATCCTGCGCTTGCTACAACGACGAATCGGTACAGTGAGTGAAGACTTACAAGCTCGTTTGGTTACGCTGTCGTTGGAGCAAATGGAAGCCCTCGGAGAAGCGTTACTAGAATTTGAGAGTGAAGCGGACGTGGTGCGGTGGTTAGACAGTATTTGATGGGCTGTCATTTACCAATTGTTAGCGCTAAAATTTTAATAATTGTCAAGATAACGCCCTATTTGCTATTCGACTGACTAAAAAAATTATTATTTTAATTAAAGATAGGTATAATTTCTAACTTAACCCTAAGAATTGAAAAGCTTTGTTTTTGACGCTTGACTTATTCAGGTAATCGAAGTCAAAATCAAGCCTATCCTTGAGTGAAGTTAGTTTGCTGCTAACTTCAACAATCCTATTGTTTTAATCGACGTTCGCGATCGCGCCCTCTCCGATTGAGAATTTGGCCGCGAAACAACGTCAGCCCTAATCTCGTTTTTATTGATGATGTAGTTCAACAGGTAGATCGTGGTATCTTCTAGTATTTCTCAAAAAACTCAAGCCAGCACTGGTGCGTCTCGTCGCGTGACAGGTGCTTATGCCTTAATTGATAGTCTCGTCCGTCACGGCGTTAAACATATTTTCGGTTATCCGGGCGGCGCAATTCTTCCTATTTATGATGAACTGTATCGTGCCGAAGCCAGAGGCGATCTTCAGCATATTTTGGTGCGACACGAACAAGCCGCCGCCCACGCCGCCGACGGTTACGCCCGCGCGACGGGTCAAGTGGGGGTTTGTTTTGCCACTTCTGGCCCCGGTGCGACGAACTTAGTCACGGGTTTAGCCACTGCTCATCTCGACTCTATTCCCATGGTGGCCATTACCGGACAAGTCACCCGCGCCGCCATTGGGACGGATGCGTTTCAAGAAATTGATATTTACGGTATTACGCTGCCCATTGTGAAGCATTCCTATGTGGTACGGGATGCCAAAGACATGGCGCGGATTGTGGCTGAGGCGTTTCACCTGGCCAACACCGGAAGACCGGGGCCTGTGTTAATCGATGTGCCAAAAGATGTGGGCATCGAAGAAATTGATTATATTCCCGTTGAGCCAGGCAGCGTCAAGTTACCGGGATATCGTCCGACGGTGAAGGGCAATCCTCGTCCGATTAATGCGGCGTTAAAGTTATTACGAGAAACCCGTCGCCCCTTGTTGTATGTGGGAGGCGGTGCAATTATTTCTAATGCTCATGAGGAAGTAAAACAGTTAGCCGAACATTTCCAAATTCCCGTCACCACAACGTTAATGGGATTGGGGTCATTTGATGAGAAACATCCCCTTTCGGTGGGGATGTTGGGGATGCACGGTACGGCTTACGCGAACTTTGCCGTGAGCGAGTGCGACCTCTTGATTGCCGTTGGGGCCCGCTTTGACGATCGCGTGACGGGGAAATTAGATGAGTTTGCCTCGCGAGCCAAAGTGATTCATATCGATATCGATCCGGCAGAAGTGGGTAAAAACCGCGCCCCCGAAGTGCCGATTGTGGGAGATGTGCAAACGATTCTGCGTCAGATGTTGCGCCGCATCAAAGAGTTAGATATCCCCCAAAACACCACCAAAACGCAAGATTGGCTCAACCGTATCGACCGTTGGCGGCAACATTATCCCCTGATGGTGCCGCAACACCCCGATAGTATGTCCCCCCAAGAAGTGATCGTGGAAGTGGGACGGCAAGCCCCCAATGCTTACTACACGACGGATGTGGGTCAGCATCAAATGTGGGCGGCACAGTTTATTAATTATGGCCCCCGTCGCTGGATTTCGAGTTCGGGCTTAGGCACGATGGGCTATGGGGTTCCGGCGGCCATGGGGGTGTGTAAGGCTGTCCCCGACGCGCAAACGATTTGTATTAGCGGTGATGCCAGTTTCCAAATGAATTTACAGGAATTGGCAACCTTGGCGCAGTATGGCATCAAGGTCAAGACGGTGGTGATTAATAACGGTTGGCAAGGTATGGTGCGTCAATGGCAGCAAACCTTCTATGAGGAGCGCTATTCGTCGTCTAATATGGGCGTGGGTTCGCCGGATTTGGTGCTGCTGGCGAAGGCGTTTGGGGTAAAAGGAATGGTGGTGCGCGATCGCTGTGACCTCCAAGACGCGATCGCGGAAATGCTGGCCCACGATGGCCCGGTGTTACTGGATGCCCATGTCACCAAGGACGAAAACTGTTATCCTATGATTGCCCCCGGTAAAGCCAATTCGCAAATGATTGGTTTACCCGAACGTCCGCAACCCAAACAAGAAGCCGATATTATCTGTACGGCTTGTGGGGCAGTGAATACTACCGTCCACAATTTCTGCCCGGAATGCGGTCATAAGCTTTAAAATTGGTCATTGGTTTATCGGTTGGGGCGGTACTTGCCGCCCTTTTTTTGTTGTTGGTTGTTGGTTATTGGTTGTTGGGTTTCACTTCGTTCTACCCAACCTACTACTGCCCACTGCCCAA
>JBKHDX010000357.1:0-2639 GCA_046541115.1 Spirulinaceae cyanobacterium
GCGGATAATAGGTCTGGGCTTGGCCAAAATTGTCTTTGGTCATTTGTCTTTGGTTATTGGTTATTGGTTATTGGTTGTTGGTTATTGGTTATTGGTTACTGGGCGGGGAAAAGAGCGCCCCTACAAGCCGATTGCCAATTGCCCCAAAACACTGATAACTGATGACTGTTGACTGATAACTGAAAAAAAGCCACTAGACAGTTCTGGGCCAGCTAAGTTAAAGTGGTAACGAGTATGTATTAATGGATGTCTTAATCCAAACGCCGATGCAACAACAGCAACAGGCAAACAACAAACCAATTCGCTCTCTTGAAGAAGCCCTCGAACGCTGTCAAGCTTTGGGGATGCGCGTGAGCCGTCAGCGTCGCTACATCTTAGAACTATTATGGCAGGCCGGCGAACACCTTTGCGCTCGCGAAATTTACGATCGCCTGAATCAACAAGGGAAAGAAATCGGTCACACCTCGGTCTATCAAAACCTAGAAGCGCTTTCGAGTCAAGGAATCATTGAATGTGTCGAACGGTGTGATGGTCGGTTATACGGTCATATTAGCGATGCTCATAGTCATGTCAACTGCCTTGATACCCATCAAATTATCGATGTGCAAGTAGAACTTCCCCAAGCTTTAATCGCGCAAATTGAAGCGGAAACGGGAGTTACAATTTCTGAATATCGAATTGATTTCTATGGCTATAAGAAAGAATAGTTAGAGCCAGTTTAAATATTGAGAAAATACTACTCGTTCTCAAATTCTGCTTGCCAATTTCCAACACTTGGGGCTAGGCTAATTAAATCCTCGATGTTGGTTTGCATGGTTTGACAAATGGCATCTAAAGGGAGATCGTTGGCATCATAACCAAAGGGATTTTCGATCTCAATGCCAATTTCTTCAATGCCGAATAAAGTAAAGCTAACTAATCCGACAATAAACCCCGTAAGCCAAGTAAACTCGCTGACCATTTGAAATGGCAACATTAAGCAATAAATTAAAAGTAATTGCTTCAGATGAATAGAATAAGCTAAGGGGATGGGCGTTTTTAAAATTCTCTCGCAAGCCCCTAAGCAATTTACTAAACCATCGAGGAGTTGAAAAAGGGCAGTGAGTTGATAAGCATTCAGGCAGTTTTGGGCGTAACGATCTTGTAAATAGTCCCCAATCCAAAAGGCAATTTCAAGGGGTGGGTTATTCATTTCTTTAAGTTTCACATATAATTTTCCTGGCATTAAAACGGCCAGTTCTTCATTAACCTTTTCCTCTCGTAGATGGCGTTTCATGGCAACCGCAAAGGCGACTAATAAGCGTAGCATGACGATTTTTTGAGCGCGATCGCGCGGCTCGTTTTCCGCGATCGCCACCCACATTTGACGAGCTAAATTTCGCGAAAGATTAATTAAACTGCCCCATTGTTTTCGTCCTTCCCAAAAGCGCTCGTAAGCAGTATTAGTCCGAAAAACCAATAACAAACTCAAAACTAAACTGGGAATAACACTGGTTGAAATAGGCAAAGCAACGGGATAATCGCGAGCGTATAGAATCGAAATAAAAACGCCAAATAAACTACATAATAATACGCGAGTCAAAATACCGGGAATGACTGAGGAACGCCAACGAAAAGCAATTCTAAGCCAATTTCTTTTTTCTCGCGTGAGGTCAATATTTTTAGGGAGGGATTTCATTTTTTTGTTATTAGTTATGGGTTAGATGGCAAATGACAAAAAAACTAATGACCAATAACATCCAGATTTTGTTAAAAAATAATTAATGATGACTTTTTTGTCGCAACCGCAACATCAAAACTCTATGCTCGATCGTAAACTCCAACAACTCCGCACTGTTTTTACCCAGATGGAACAAGCCCTGATTGCTTATTCTGGGGGCATTGATAGTACCTTAGTGGCTAAAATCGCCTATGATGTATTGGGCGATCGCGCCCTGGCCGTTACCGCCGTTTCCCCCTCTCTACTTCCCGAAGAACTCGAAGACGCACAGGTGCAAGCAGCCCAAATCGGCATTCGTCACGAACTGGTACAGACCCAGGAAATGGACAATCCTAACTATACGTCTAACCCGGTCAATCGCTGCTATTTTTGTAAAAGCGAACTTCACGATACCCTCAAGCCCTTAGCCTTAGAAAGAGGCTATCCCTTTGTAATAGACGGCGTAAATGCCGACGATTTGCAAGATTATCGCCCCGGAATCCAAGCCGCGAAAGAAAGAGGCGCAATTTCCCCTTTAGCCGAAGCCGGAATTAGTAAAGCCGAAGTCCGTCAACTCAGCCAGCAGTTAAACTTGCCTTGGTGGGACAAACCCGCACAACCCTGTCTCAGTTCCCGTTTCCCCTACGGAGAAGAAATCACCATCGCGAAATTGCAGCGGGTCGGACGGGCTGAAGTCCATCTGCGGAAATTGGGATGGAGTAATCTGCGGGTGCGCTCAGAAGGCGATACCGCCCGCATTGAGCTACCGCCCGCCCAAATTAAGGAGTTTGTGACCAAAACCGATTTAGAAAGTGTTGTAGAGGCATTTCAGACGTTGGGCTTTGCCTTTGTTACCCTCGATCTCGAAGGCTATAAAAGCGGCAAACTCAACCGGGTTTTGGATGAAAAAACTTTGAGTCTGAGTCACTAAGTTTAAGGT
>JBKHDX010000358.1:0-2627 GCA_046541115.1 Spirulinaceae cyanobacterium
GAAGGGGCTGCATTTGAAGTAGAATTTAGCGACCCTAATACCGGACAAACTTACGAATCTGTGGGATTATATCCAGAACAAATTATGGTTTTACATTTTGAACCCGCATCCCTATAATTAGCCAAAGAAACGCTCATAATCATCATGATTACCAATCCAAAACCAGGTGATAATATCTGCTTCTTTAAATCCCACCGATCTATATCCCCGCGTAACTCGCACTGACCAAATATCTTCTTGAGTGTTAATACACTTGAAATGGAGAGACGGATGAAAAGGATTTTCTGCCCATAGCCTATAGGTTTTGTGGGCTTGTTGTCGCACATCTGAGTTTAGTTTACGATACTCAGCCCAAAAAGAAGGTAATACTTCGGACTTCATAGCTGGTTGTAATCCATTTCCGTTGCTTGTCCCGCAGCTTTTTGTTGTTTGGCTTGTCGTGCAGCCGCAACCAGGGCAGATTGACTACGCGCAAAGGCTGTTTCCCACTGTTGTTCGTCCTGTAAATCGGCGATATATTCTCGCAAATGTTCAATAACTTGAGCTTGAATATTATCGGGTAATGCTTCGACTATATTCACTAAATCTTGAAGGGCAGGGGATGTCATTTTTTAAACTCCTGACTTGATAGTTTCCTAATAATAATAATTTCAATAATTGAGCTAGAACCCCGGTTTCTTATGTGCTGACCAGATAAGTTATAATCTGACCCTAGAAACCGGGGTTCTGAATCTTGTACTCGCGATCGCTTGCCAATTCTGAAGATAACTTAAGAACTCATGCGACGAATTTCCGAGTAAAACGCAGCCCTAGAAAAGCGATCGCCACTTTTGACTAAACTGGTACGCAACCGTAAATTATCATTGGCAAACCAAATTCTTTCTTCGGTGTAAACCTTGTCGCTTTCAGTGACCAAAGTAATTGCCCCACTCTCATCAATGCTAAAATGACCCGTCATCACTGGGGCTTGAGGCGTATTAACTTTCTGTACTATTTTCCCTGTCATTGCGTTTTCAGCGTTAGGAATCGCCACCAAAACCGCAGAACCTATTTGCTTATCTTTACCGTAATCGCTGGAGTTATCCCAACTCACCTTAACGCCACTCACCTCTGAAGACGCATCCATCCCCACCGCCTCGCACAACGCTTTCACATCTGCGGCATCGGAGGCTAAACTAGCGATGGTAATTTCGGCTTTACCGTCTCCTATATTTTGATGAGCCAGTTGGTAGTGGGTTCGCTGCGAAAGCCATTTTCCGATACTGTGATTGAAAAACTCTTTGATGTCCATCCTTTGGTTATTGGTTATTGGTTGTTGGTTGTTGGTTGTTGGTTGTTGGTTGTTGGTTATTGGTTATTGCTACTGCCTACTGCCCACTGCCTACTGCCCAAAACCCTGATGACTGATTACTGATTACTGATTACTGATTACTGAAAAAGCCTACTCGCTCAAAAGGGCTTCTACAAACTCATAACTCGAAAAAGGCCGTAAATCTTCAATACCTTCTCCTGCCCCGATAAAGCGAATGGGGAGGTTGAGTTGACGACTGACAGCGAGGGCAACACCGCCTTTAGCTGTACCGTCGAGTTTGGTGAGGACAACGCCACTCAGTTGAGCCGCTTCTGCAAAGACTTGGGCTTGTCGCAGGCCATTTTGACCGAGAGTTGCATCGAGAACCAATAACGATTCTACTTTGGCTTCGGGGGCTTTTTTGTCGATAATCCGGCGAATTTTCGACAATTCGTCCATCAGGTTCTTTTTATTTTGCAAGCGTCCGGCGGTATCTACTAAAAGTAATTCGGTTTTGCGGGATTGGGCTGCCGCGATCGCGTCATAAACCACCGCCGCCGGATCGGTATTTTTGCCCGGATTGGCAATCACATCGGTTTGCGATCGCGTCCCCCAAACCTTCACTTGTTCGACGGCCGCCGCCCGGAAAGTATCTGCCGCCGCAATCAAAGCCGTGTAGCCGGATTTCTTGGCGAGGTGGGCCAGCTTGCCGATAGTTGTGGTCTTACCCGCCCCATTGACCCCCGCCAACAGCCAAACATTGAGTATTCCGTGTTCGGGAACAAAAAGCTGGTCTACAGCCCCTTCTAGGGGAGCGTCGAGCAAGTCTCGCAAAATTTTCTTCAGGTACGCGATCGCCTCTTCGGGGGGTAGAGCTTCTTCCCGTAACTTCTCCTGCAAGGTTTCGATAATATAATCGGTGGCTTCAATGCCCACATCCGCTTGCAACAACAACGCCTCGATGGTCATTACCGCATCTTCATTGAGCGGCCCTTGACCCACCACAGACTTAAGTTGATTAATCAAGCCCCGTCGCGTTTTACCTAAGCCCTGACGCAACCGCTTGAGCCAGCTAATTTCCTCAGCAGACACCTCATCCGGTTGCCGTCCTTGGTCAGCCAGCACTTGCGCCGACCAAACAAACTCCTCGTCAAACTCCATATAGGGCTTGGGTTTGGCTTTGGGTTCGCTCGGTGCTGCTTCTTCAGGTTCTGGGGTTTCGATGGCGGTTTCTTTCAACCGTTCCAGGGCATCAGATTTCTGCATCCAAGCCGGAGTGGGGGTTGTAGGTTCTTCCGGTTCCGGTTCAGAAACAGGTTCGGGCTGCGGTTCGACC
>JBKHDX010000359.1:0-2519 GCA_046541115.1 Spirulinaceae cyanobacterium
ACCAATGACCAATTACCAATTACCAATGACCAATGACCAATTACCAATTGAGGGATTTGGGGAATAACCAATAACCAACAACTAATAACCAACATTAAAACAACGGCACATTAACGCCGAGATTAACCCCAAATACAAACCCATTAAAATCAATACTCTCATTGGAAGAATAACCGAAGCTTTGACCGCCAAATAACTCGATTCGCAGATTAGTTGAAGGACGATATACCAAACGTCCCGTGACTTGGTGGTAAAGATCGTAGCGGGATTGTCGGGTAAAGTCTGCGTAGAGAAATTGATAATCTAAAAAAGCTTGGAATTGGGAACTGGGGGCATAACCGAGAGAAATACCTGCTGTATTGAGAAATTGCGATCGCTCATCAGGATCGGCAAAACTAATGCGAGATTGATAAAAGGTATCTAATACCACTTGGGGAGAAAGAAAATCGCGGCGGTTGATTTCACCGTAGAGGGAATGCTCGTCCAGAAAGCGATTACTACCTCGTTTGGTAAAAAGTTGTTGATGACTCCAGCCTACAATTCCGTAAGTTTCTGTGAAAAGACGCTGACGAATTCCGGTATTGACAGTGATTTGATTGTAATCAAAATTGGTCAGTTCATTGTAACGGGCTAAACTGCCGCCAACCGACGCAAATAAGGAAGTGCGATCGCTCAATTCGGGAACGGCTAATACCGAAGCTCCCACCCGAAATAAACCATTATTAATGGGATCGCGAGCGGATAACAAAATATTGTCACTTTGGAGGTAGTTAATTTGACCAATTAAATAAACTGTAGGCGGCTGTTCGACTTCAGTCGGAATAATGTTTAATTCTTCGAGGCGTAAAGTTCCTAATTCTGGGTCGCTTAAACTTTCAGTTTGGTTCAAAAAACTGGAATCTTCATGCAGTATAAATTCGGTTTCGGAAAAAGGGGGAATTGAGGTTTGAGCAAAAGCGGTGGTGTTGGCCGTCACAATCATACCTAAACCCAAAATGCCGACCCAGGCAAATTGGGGTTTTAAAAACTGCCAACTGGTATAGACTCTGGGAATTTTTGAACTGTTCCGAGCGATTTTTGGGGGTGGGGTTATTTTTCTAGCTAAAGGTAGATTACTGTAGGATGAGTAGAAAATTATTTGCATAAATAAAATCTTAAAATCATTACTTTGAAGGAGGGTTTTAAAGTAAAGTTTGTTTAAACTAAAATAGGACATGAAAGATTGTTTTATTTTTTCGGGGTTTTTCTTAGCAAACATGGCTTTATTATTTTTTATTAAAAAATAAACTAGACGATTTTACGATCGCACCAGAAAGCACAAAACGTTATTCAAACGGTTTTACTCACTTTCAGTAGGGGATTTGGCAATGTTTCGTCCAATTGTATTAGCAATAGTATTCAGCCTAAGCAGTATTTCACCAATGCTTCTGCCCCAAGGGGCGCGATCGCAATCGACGGTGTTGACGCGAGCGACGATAGCCGCCCTACGCAACCAAGTGCGCTTAATCCGCAAAAATCAAGCAGCCCGGGCCGCGAGAGTTGCTGATGTCATAGCTCCAGGGGACGCGATCGCCACCGCCGCTAATTCCTTAGCTGAGTTGCGCTTTAACGATAACTCGTTAGCCAGATTAGGCGCACAAACCGTATTTCGTTTTAATGCCGGGACGCGAGCCGTCGATTTATCTAGGGGAACAGCATTAATGCTAATTCAACCCGGTCAAGGCAGCTCGACCATCCGCACCCCCAACGCCGCCGCCGGTATTAACGGTTCTGCGATTTTTTGCCGTTATAACCCCGAAACCGATACAACTGTATTTGGGGCATTGACAGATTCAGGCATTGAAATTTTTAACGCCGATGGTAGTCAGCGTTTGGAGTTAAAAGGCGGCCAAATGGCGGTTGTGGTTGCCGGACGCATCGATCGTGTTTACAACATGGATTTGGATTTGTTTTACGAAACCAGTCCCCTCGTCCAAGGATTAGATATAACCAACCCTAACGGCGAAACCGATAAACGCCTTAATCCGGTGCGATCGGAGGTGAACGAAGCCCTAGAAAGACAATCACCGTTGAATGGAGAAGCCACCATCGTCAACCCGGAATTTGTGCGTTTACCGGAATCTGAGTCCGAATTTGGGGATGTAACCGCAACGGTCATTGATTTTAACTTCAACGACTATCTCAGCCGCGATCGCACTTCCTCTAATCTCAACTTAACGGCCATCGAACGCGATCGTGACAACATTCGCTCAATCCTCACCGGGGGTCAAATTCAAACCCTTCCCACCAACAACCCCTCTTTCAACACCAATACTGCTTTTCCCAACTCTCCCAATAGGGGCGGTAGTGGTAACGTCATCCCCGACAATCGCGGTTCTGGGGGCATTTTTCCGGGGGGCGATCGCAATAATCCCCCCGGCAATGTCAACAATAGGGGTAACTTCCCCGGAGGAGGGGCAACCAATGGCAACTTCCCCGGACAGGGTAACGGTAACGGTGGCAACTTCCCCGGACAGGGT
>JBKHDX010000360.1:0-2509 GCA_046541115.1 Spirulinaceae cyanobacterium
AGTTAAAACCTCAATTTAGCTTTCTGAATACGTTTTATTAAAGCGGGTTTTTTGCTGTGGCGATCGCACAATTCCCCTATTTTTTGGTGAAAGGCAGATAATTGGTTTTGATATTCAGCAGTTTCCCGCAGTTGCACTAACATAGAAACGGCTAAATCGTAAGCTGTGGCGGTTTTGCGGTTAATGTTGTTTTCGACAAATTCCCACACTTCTGCTTCTCTGGCTGCAAGGGCTTCCATTTCTTGAATTTTCTGGGCTTTTTGAATGGCTTTTTCTTGGTGTTCTTGTGCTTGGCGATAATTTTGGGCTGTTGTGAGTAACTGCTCAATGGTACGTTGAGGGGGATTACTCGCATTAGTTTGAGGTAAGAAAGGCGCGATTTTTTGTTTGAGATTGATCGCGAGATTGGGTTCGTGGTTTAATAGGTCAAAAAGAAGGCGATCGCACTCCGATCTCGGCAGTTGGGAAATCGCTTTTTTAATCGTATTATCTGAAACCTTTTCCTGCGTCCCACTGGCTGAAGCTGCCGCTTGTACTAAAAAAGGATCGAGTTCAAATATTTCTATAAAAGCTTCTAACTCTGGGGATAAATCATCTAAACCGGGGGGAATGGGCGGTTCGAGGTTCGATTTTTTTGTATCTTCAATATAAGTCTGAATTGAGCGCAACCACGCCAAATAAAGTAAGCGATAATCCCCCTCTAAAAGGGCTTGTCGCAACGGTATTAAGTCTTCTAAATAATCAGCGCGATCGCACAAAAAATAACCGTCTTCTAAGTTATAAAAAATCTTTAAAATTTCACTTTCATTATCGGTAACTAATTCTAGATCGTAGTGACGGTAATAAAAAGCAAAAACTTCCCGATTTATACTCCCTTGAGGAAGGCGAAAATGTAACTCCATCGTTCCCCAATTGGCAATATAATACATCGCGTCAAAATGCCGCACCAAAACCGCTTGAGGATTGTCACGAAAACCGCCGTAATTATAGACAAAAGTGGCTTTATTGCCAGAAACTTTGACCCGACTTGATACCTGCTGTAATGCTTTTTTGTCGGCTTGAGTTAGGGCGCGATCGCACTTCATAAACTCATATAATTGAAACTCACTCATCAACAACTTCCTCGTATATTTGAGAAACCCGGTTTCTTACCAGCTTACACAGTCAAGTTGAAATTTTAAAACAGAAACCGGGATTCTATAGTCATTCCAATTAATTTCCGTACATTAACTGAATTGGTTCAGTCCGTGAAAACGGACTTTGTTCTTGTTAGCCCCAGATTTTAATCTGTGGGCGGGCTGTCGGTTCTTATTTAGAATGACTATAAAGTTTCACTAATTAAACGGATTCGATCTTACTTCTCCGGTTCCAACACCGCTAAAACCGCCTTCGGAGACAGCTTATCCTTAAACCAAATCGTCCTCGCAGGAACATTATCCAACCGCACCCCCGCTTTTTCCAAATTTAAACGCTCAGAAATCGCTAAAATCAAATTATCCAGCCCAGATCGACGCACTTGACCAAACTTCTTTTTGAGATAATCCGGTCGCCAATAGCCGACAATTTCTAGGATATAATCAGTTCCGTCCGGGTGTACCAAACGGAAATCGGGAATCATCACACTCCCCGGAATTGGGACAAGATTCACCTCTCGCTCTAAAATCCAGTCAGTTTTCAGCTTTTCCCAACGACTCGCGAAGGCTTCTTCGAGAAAGCTATCAAAAGCTTTTCCTGGCGCATAATGGGTAACGAGATCGCATTGGTCATTCAGGGTAAAATAGCCCGTCTTTTTAGCCCCCGTGTAGGAATCGCGGTTTTGCAGGGTGGCTTTGAGATTCCACTTGGTAACGTGCAACAATGCGGGCAGCATTTTCGCGAACGCCAAACCATAACGGGTGCTAGACTTAAACAAACTGGTGGGGCCATCCAGGGTAATGGTAAAGCCGCGATCTACATCCCCCTCGATATAAAACATCAGTTGAAACAGCTTTAGATAGCGAAACAGCAGCTTGTATTCCCCCGGTACGTTACGATGGGCGTTAATGACCACCTGACTCGCACGATAGAAGATTCCCTGCACCTGAGAGAGATTATAGCGATGCAGTAGGGTTTCTGGGGCTGGGGCTTCAAATTCCGTGAGGATGCGGTTTTCCTGTAAATCTGCGTAGAGTCCGCTTTGAATTTCTGGGGGGAGAACTTCCCGGTTGAGTTCGAGGGAGAGTTGGGAAGCGAGGGTTTCGAGGATGCGATCGCGATTTCTCGGTAAAGGCATTGTTGTTGCTGCCGCCTGAAACGTTCGTTTTCTGAGAGTTTGCGGTTCAAGAGGGCTGACAATTTCAAACTCAGAAAAGCTATTTTTAAGTAAGTGAGCTAATCCCCGCTTCAGTCGATAATCCGGGCTTTCTCCTTCGAGTTCCTGTAATGTGCGATCGAGTTCTCCTTGGGTTTTACCGAGATGTTCTTGAAAACATTGAATTTGTTGAGTCGCAAGGGCGATCGCGTTGGCATT
>JBKHDX010000361.1:0-2504 GCA_046541115.1 Spirulinaceae cyanobacterium
AGCATAATGAAAACACAGCGCTCCTCGGTGGTATTTATGACGGCAAAAATTCTGGTCATCGAAGACGAAGCCAAACTCGCCCATTTTATTGAGTTAGAGCTTAAATATGAAGGGTATGAGGTGAAAGTGGCGTTAGATGGCTTTAATGGCTTGACGACAGCCAGAGAAACTCGTCCCGATCTTGTTATTCTCGATTGGATGCTACCGGGAATTTCTGGCATCGAAATTTGTCGGCGTTTGCGGGATACTCAGGATAAAGTGCCGATTATCTTGCTAACGGCTAAGGATGAAGTGAGCGATCGCGTGGCGGGATTGGACGCAGGGGCCGATGATTATATGGTAAAGCCTTTTAGTGTCGAGGAACTCTTGGCGCGAGTCCGGGCGCATTTACGACGCAATCAAGAAGACGATCCTAACCAGCTACAGTTTGCCGATCTTACGCTCAATCGTAGCACTCGCGAAATTTACAGAGGCGATCGCGCCATTGAATTAACAGCAAAAGAATTTGACCTCCTCGAATACCTGTTGTCTCATCCCCGTCAAGTCCTGACACGCGATCGCATTCTCGAACGGGTTTGGGGGTACGATTTTATGGGAGACTCCAATATTATTGAAGTCTATGTTCGCTATTTACGCCTCAAACTCGAAGCCAACCAAGAAAGCCGCCTAATTCATACGGTGCGCGGTGTGGGTTATGTTTTGCGCGAGTGAATGGAACTGAATTTTAGCAACTTTAACGGTTTTAATCTTTAACTAATCTTTAATTTACTATTATTAATTTCAATCCAATCGGAGTTAAAATAAGATTAAAAGAATAGGGATCGCGAAAAAACGAAGTTAACTAGATTTCAGAAATGTTTTCAATCTATAACTTGGATGAGATGCCGTAAACGGTCGCTTGTGACTTGTTCGATTCCCGGTTAAATTTCGATTTGAGTCAGGGTTTGAGAGTTTACTCATCTGAGTTGATTTCCGTAGTTAGGAAAAATTACTAATTTTCCTCAGTCGCTTTCCCCAGTCAAACTATCTGCAAAGTTGGCAGTGGGAGATTAAGAATGAGTTTAAAGCAAAATGTTGAAATTATTCCCTTAAGTTGCCTTTATCCCGGTAAAGGTTTAGAAATTTGTCCGGTACAAACCCGCCCCAATCCGTTAGATGCACCCGCAATTTATAGCCAAGAAACGACATTAATTACCTTACCTTCAGGTATAATTAATGATTTGTATGTACATCATCATCAAACTAATCAACTATTTAGCGTGCGGGGAACTGCGGTTATTGTGGTTTGGCAAAATAATGAATATCAATATATTTTGCTCTCAGAACATAGTCCAATTTTAGTTAAAGTTCCCCCTGGTGTTCCCTACAGCTATGTAAATTTAACCATAAAACCTTGTACCCTTCTCAACTCGATTGTGCGCTATGCACCCTCAACAGGTGCAGATTATCGACCCGTTAAACAACCCCAGCCTTACGATCTCAATGCCATTCGCCAATTGTTTCTAAATGCGAGAGAATCAGTCATTAGCGAACAGGCACATCCTATTAATTAACGGGTAAATTGCAGGCAAAACCAATCATTTAAAATGGCTCGTCAACGCAAAAAATCAGACCTTCCCACAAAAATTTGTGTTGTGTGTAATCGCCCTTTTACTTGGCGCAAAAAATGGGCGAGTTGTTGGGATGAAGTGAAATATTGTTCCGATCGCTGTCGTCGGCGGCGATCGCACAACACTGATAATAATTAGTTAACGTCAGTTCGGGTTAAGACAGTTGGGTTCGTTTCTTGAAATTAGCTTGTTTGTATTATAGGTGTATTGGGGGGACTAGCCCCCCCAACCCCCCCCACTGGGGGCTTGCGCGTTGCCCCCAGACCCCCTGCGTAAGGGGTCGAGAAAGTAAGTATCGCCAGGGAAGTGGTCAAGGTAATGTTAAGTGTAGTTATTTCAAGGGCTTCCGCCAAATTTAGCAAGATTGCCAGAACTTCCAACTTATCCCGAACTGACGTTAGTTAGCAAAGTTCTCTTTTCCGAACTTAAAATAATTAGTAAAAGAAGACTGATGAGGCGATGACTGAAATGACCCCCCAACAATATTTCGAGTGGGAAGCCCGACAAGAGCTTCGCTATGAGTATTTTGGTGGGAACGTTTTTGCGATGACAGGGGGTTCTTTATCCCACGGTCGTATTGGCCTCAATGTGAGTTCATTACTGAAGTCTCATGTTCAAGGTCAAGGATGTCTTGTCTTCAACTCGGATGGCAAGGTAGAAATTTCAGAAGCCGGGCCGTTTACTTATCCAGATACCAGTGTTAGTTGTGATGAGCGCGATCGCACCGCAACAGAGTTCATTCAATTTCCTTGTCTAATTGTAGAGGTATTATCACCCAGCACAGAAGCTTACGACCGGGGTGGTAAATTTGCGCTTTACCGTAGGCTAGAAAGTTTACCAAAAATTCTGGGTCTAAAGCCCCGTCCTGTCTTGCCGAGCTACAAGGTGCTACTC